>JBKEAS010000306.1:0-2195 GCA_047972635.1 Anaerotignum sp. | reverse complement strand
GGATGATCCGCTGATTTTACTTTCTGTCAGATTGGGAATTAGTGTAACTGAGGCTTATCATTTTATGGAGGAATTATCAAGTGGTAATTTAGAATGCAGTGCCCCGCAGGGAAATACCCTTTTGGGCTCAACAAAAGAATTGCAATCCGTGCTTCGTCATCTTTTATGGCAGTTAGAATGTGTGGCACAGGGCGATTATAGCCAAACTGTTGATTTTCTGGGGGATTTTTCCAAGAGTTTTAACCTTTTCACGCATCAGATTGCGTTGCGAGAGAAGTATCAAAAAGAAGCCTCTTATTTAAAACAGCGAAATTTGGAGCAGAAGAATTATTTGCTTTCTGAGCAGATCAATCAACAGCTTACCTATTATGAAAACCTTAAGGATGCCCATAATGTTGTCCGAAGTGTAAAGCATGATCTTGCAAATCATTATTTTACGTTGAATGAGCTGTTAAAGAATGATGATGTTGCCTCGGCCCAAGAGTATCTTCGCACATTGTACTCTAGAATGATGACTTTGGAGGAGAATATATTTCACACTGGAAATCCCATTTTTGATGCATTGCTTACTGATAAAATCAGTAAAGCAAAGCAAAAGGGAATTTCAATTGCTACACAGTTAGTGTTGGAAGAAGATTTAAAAATTTCTAATATGGATTGGTGTATTCTCATTGGAAATATCATGGACAATGCAATTGAAGCGTGCGAACAACTTGACAAAGAGGAGAAAAGTATCTCTGTTCAAGCTCGTTCGTATAAAAATATTTTTAATATCATAATAAAGAATACTGCTTTGGAACCCAAACAAAAACAAGATGGCTTTTATCATACATCAAAGGAGCACCAAGAAGAACATGGCTTGGGGCTTTCTAACGTAGCACAGGTGGTCGAAAAATATGATGGTATTATGCAAATGGATTATAGCGAAGGCTATTTTATCCTTGTGATAACGCTTTTTCATGTGCTGTGAGATATATGGAAATAAAAAACAACGCCTATGTAGACGAAACTACAATAGGCGTTGTTTTTTTATTTTGGAATGGAAATGGTAAGGTTAAAGATGGAAGTTGCGTCTTTCGCCTTCCATAAAATCTTACCATTTAAGTCGTTGGCAAGGTTAGAAATGCGGTGATAACTAGATTTAATTTTTAAAGCGTCCTTCGTTACGAAATAAGGCATATCGCCTTTGCTTTCTATAATACCTTTGAAAGGACCTTCTATGTAAAGAGAAAAATGACTGTCAGTGGTCTTGCTTTCAACCTTGATTTTGCTAACAGCAAGAGGTGAAGCCAATGTGGTATAGATATCATGTACTTCAAAAAGCAGCTGCAAAATATTTTCTTGGCGAGAAATGAACTCATCCGGAATATGAATTAACGCTTCGAGCGTGATACCACTTGATGAACACTCATTATCCCATTCAAAGATAAATGCATTTAGCATCTCTGTATTGGAATACTCCCGTCTTTTTGGAAGTTGCTCAATAAGGTTTGCGAATGTATTGTGAAAAAGAGATTTCATAGCACGTGTATCATTGCTGTCCATCAGACGTTGTATCTTAAGCTCAGTTTCTTGATATGTCTGTCTAAACAGTTCGATTTTTGAAAGAGTATCTTTATAGGACTGATATTGCGACAATTGTGTTTTTAATTGTTTGCTAATGATATCTCGATATAGTTCGTTTTCTAGTAAATGGCTTACGCGTATGCCATAGTTTAAGATCAGGTAATATAGCACAAGCATCAATGTAGAAAGTAGCATTTGTGCAAAAGAAAACCAAACCAAATCTAGATTATAGTAATAGTTATAGCTGTAAAAAAGCATAAAGATAAACAATGCACCATGTTGACATAAAACAGAGATCAGTTCTTCTTCTGATAAGAATAATGTACGTAGCTTTTTGCGTGTTGTTTGTTTGAAATGGTAGGATAAAAATACAATTTTTATCAGCATGGTTGCAGTTAAAACCATCATGGACCAGTCAGAGTTAGTAATTACTTGATATAAATTCTTTTTCAGCATAAAGCTAAAAATGCCAACGGTGATACCTTTGATACAAATGGTATGGAAGATAGAGGTTAGACCTAAAAATGTCGCCTGTATCCAAGTGATATGGGTAAAAAACTTATAAAAAATGATTTCAATGGAAATGATGATCAAATAAGCTGCAACTTCATTTCCTAGCTGAAAGCCGC
>JBKEAS010000290.1:0-4679 GCA_047972635.1 Anaerotignum sp. | reverse complement strand
AAAGGCAAAATTATTGCAAAAGCAGAATGTATTAATTTTATAAGGAGGTGCAATCAATGCCTACGTTTAATCAGTTAGTAAGAAAAGGCAGAAAGACTGTTGAGAAAAAATCAACAGCACCCGCTTTGCAGAAAGGTTTGAACTCTCTGCAGAAGAAAGCAACAGATGTTTCTTCTCCACAAAAACGTGGTGTATGTACAGCTGTTAAGACTTCCACACCTAAGAAACCAAACTCCGCTCTTAGAAAAATTGCCAGAGTTCGTCTTTCCAATGGTATCGAAGTTTCCGCTTATATCCCTGGTGAAGGTCATAACCTTCAGGAACATAGTGTTGTTCTTATCAGAGGTGGTAGAGTAAAGGATCTTCCGGGTGTACGTTACCATATCGTCAGAGGTACTTTGGATACAGCAGGCGTTGCAAAAAGAATGCAAGCTAGATCTAAATATGGTGCGAAACGCCCTAAACCAGCAAAGAAACAATAAAATAAAAACAAGAAATGCCTTATACAGATCAATACAATCTGCGATTGCTTAGACGGGATATACGTTGAATGATAAGGCATGAAAACACGAGCTTTTGGCTCGTGAAGTACCGAGAATATGATTATTCATTAAGGAGGGAAGAATCGTGCCAAGAAAAGGACATGTTGCGAAAAGAGAGGTTTTAGCAGACCCTATTTACAATAGTAAACTTGTAACAAAGCTTATCAACAGCATTATGCTTGATGGTAAGAAGGGTGTAGCTGAAAAGATCGTTTATGGTGCATTCGATAAAGTAGCAGAAAAATCAGGTAAAGAAGCTTTGGAGGCTTTTGAAGAAGCTTTGGCAAACATTATGCCTGTATTGGAAGTTAAAGCACGCCGTGTTGGTGGTGCAACTTACCAGGTTCCTATGGAAATTAGACCAGAAAGACGTCAGACTTTGGGTCTTCGTTGGTTAACAACTTATTCCAGAAAACGTGGCGAAAAAACCATGGTTGATCGTTTGGCAGGCGAAATCACTGATGCATTAAATAATGCTGGTGGTGCTTGCAAAAAGAAAGATGAAACACACAAAATGGCAGAAGCAAATAAGGCTTTCTCCCATTACAAGTGGTAATAAAAAAGAATGGATACGGAGGGTTTTGGAAAGATTGTTTCCAAGGCACATTTCTAGCAAATGTGCCAGACCTTTCGTTTGGTTTAACTTAAAGATAACACAAAGGAGGAGTATAGCGTGGCAAAAAGAGCATTTCCGCTGGAACAGACCAGAAATATCGGTATCATGGCTCATATCGACGCAGGTAAGACTACTCTGACAGAACGTATTTTGTTCTACACAGGCCGTAACTACAAAATTGGTGATACTCATGAGGGTACAGCAACAATGGACTGGATGGAACAGGAACAGGAAAGAGGTATTACAATTACTTCCGCTGCTACGACCTGTCATTGGAATGAAAATAGAGTTAATATCATCGATACACCAGGACACGTTGACTTTACAGTAGAAGTAGAACGTTCTTTGCGTGTATTAGACGGTGCTGTTTGCGTATTTTGCGCAAAGGGTGGCGTAGAGCCTCAGTCTGAAACTGTTTGGCGTCAGGCGGATAATTACAATGTACCTAGAATGGCATTCGTTAATAAAATGGATATCATGGGTGCAAATTTCTATAATGTTGTTGACATGATGAAAAAGAGACTAGGCTGTAGCCCAGTTGCTATGCAGTTACCTATTGGTGCTGAAAATGATTTCGTAGGTGTTCTTGATTTAATGCTTATGAAGGCTTTCATCTATGGAGATGACTTAGGTCAGGACATTACAGAAACAGAAATTCCAGCAGACATGAAAGAAAAAGCTGAAGAATTCAGACAACTTTTGGTTGAAGCAGTTGCTGAAACAGACGAAGATCTTATGATGTTATACTTGGAAGGCGAAGAAATTTCAACACAACAGCTCAAGGTTGCAATGCGTAAAGCTTGTATCGATTGTAAATTGATCCCTGTATTCTGTGGCTCTGCATACAGAAACAAAGGTGTTCAGAGATTACTTGATGCTGTAATCGAATATATGCCAGCACCTGTTGACATCCCTGCAATCAAGGGCGTTGATCCTGATTCAGGCGAAGAAATTGAAAGACATTCTTCTGATGAAGAACCTTTCTCTGCTTTGGCATTTAAGATTATGAATGACCCATTCGTAGGTAAATTGGCTTTCTTCCGTGTGTACTCTGGTACATTGGATTCAGGCACATATGTTTACAATTCTACAAAGGGTAAAAAAGAACGTGTTGGCCGTATCCTTCAGATGCATGCAAACCATAGAGAAGAAATCGAAAAGGTTTACTCTGGCGATATTGCTGCAGCTGTTGGTTTTAAACTAACAACAACAGGTGACACAATTTGTGACGAAGATCATGAAGTTATTTTGGAATCCATGGTGTTCCCTGAACCCGTTATCGAAGTTGCGATTGAACCTAAAACAAAAGCAGGTAGAGATAAAATGGGTATTGCATTGGCTAAATTAGCTGAAGAAGATCCTACATTTAAAACATACACAAACGGCGAAACAGGACAGACAATCATTGCTGGTATGGGTGAGTTGCACTTGGAAATCATCGTTGACCGTCTACTTAGAGAGTTTAAAGTAGAAGCTAACGTAGGTGCACCTCAGGTATCCTATAAGGAAACATTCCGCAAGGCTGTTGACGTTGAAGGTAAATTCGTACGTCAGTCCGGTGGTCGTGGTCAGTATGGTCATTGTAAGGTTCGTTTCTTCCCTATTGGTACAGATGCAGAAAACAACTATGAATTTGTTAATAGCACTGTAGGTGGTTCTATTCCTAAGGAATATATCCCTGCTATTGATAAAGGTATTCAGCAGGCAATGCAGAGCGGTATTTTGGGTGGTTACCCAGTACTTGGTGTAAAGGCAGAAGTTTACGATGGTTCTTACCATGACGTTGACTCCTCTGAAACAGCTTACCAGATCGCTGGTTCCATGGCTTTTAAAGAAGCGATGAGAAAAGGTGATTCCGTTCTTCTTGAGCCAATTATGAAGGTTACAGTATCTGTTCCTGAGGAATACATGGGTGATGTTATCGGTGATATCAACTCTCGTCGTGGCCGTATCGAAGGTATGGAAGCGAGAAGTGGTGTGCAGGTAGTTCATTCCTTCGTACCTTTGGCAGAAATGTTTGGTTACTCCACAGACCTTCGTTCCAAAACACAGGGACGTGGTACTTACGTAATGGAAGTTGACCACTATGAACCTTGTCCTAAATCCGTTCAGGAAAAAGTTTTGGAAGGTAAAAAGTAATAAAATATTTTTGGTTTTTGAATATTTTTTTCTAAATTGGATAAATTGCAAAAATACCCATAGAATGGATATTTTCTATTGCAAAAAGATAGGAAGTCTAATATAATTAAAATCAATAGGTACATTCTCCTAAATGTACTAAATACAATAGATTTTAAACCAACCTAAAGGAGGATTTTTTAAGATGGCAAAGCAAAAATTTGAAAGAACCAAACCTCATATCAATATTGGTACTATTGGTCACGTAGATCATGGTAAAACAACTCTTACAGCAGCTATTACAAAAACATTGCACGAAAGATACCAGATTGGTGCAGCTGTTGATTTCGAAAACATCGATAAAGCTCCAGAAGAAAGAGAACGTGGTATCACAATCTCTACAGCTCACGTTGAATATGAAACACCTGTTAGACATTATGCTCACGTTGACTGCCCTGGACATGCCGATTATGTAAAGAACATGATCACTGGTGCTGCTCAGATGGACGGTGCTATCCTTGTTGTTGCTGCAACTGATGGTCCTATGGCTCAGACAAGAGAGCACATCTTGCTTTCTCGTCAGGTAGGTGTACCTTACGTTGTAGTATTCATGAACAAATGCGATATGGTTGAAGACGAAGAACTTCTTGATTTGGTTGAAATGGAAATCAGAGATCTTCTTTCCGAATATGAATTCCCTGGTGATGATACACCTATTATCAGAGGTTCTGCATTCCAGGCTCTTCAGGATCCTAGTGGCGCTTGGGGCGACAAAATCGTTGATCTTTTCAACGAAATCGAAGGATACATTCCTGACCCTCAGCGTGAAACAGACAAACCTTTCTTGATGCCTATCGAGGACGTTTTCTCCATCACTGGCCGTGGTACAGTAGCAACTGGTAGAGTTGAAGCTGGTATCGTTAAGGTTCAGGAAGAAGTTGAAATCGTTGGTTTGACAGAAGAAATCAGAAAAGTTGTTGTTACTGGTGTTGAAATGTTCCGTAAACTTTTGGATCAGGCTGAAGCTGGCGATAACATCGGTGTTCTTCTTCGTGGTGTTCAGAGAACAGATATCGAAAGAGGTCAGGTATTGGCTAAACCCGGTTCCATCAAACCTCACACAAAATTCAAAGCACAGGTTTATGTATTGAGCAAAGAAGAAGGCGGTCGTCATACACCTTTCTTCAATAACTACAGACCTCAGTTCTACTTCAGAACAACTGACGTTACTGGCGTTATCTCTTTACCTGATGGCACAGAAATGTGCATGCCTGGTGACAACGTAGAAATGTCTATCGAATTGATTACACCTGTTGCTATGACTCAGGGTCTTCGTTTTGCTATCCGTGAAGGTGGTAGAACAGTAGGCGCTGGTTCTGTAACAGAAATCTTGGCATAAGAAT
>JBKEAS010000254.1:0-4318 GCA_047972635.1 Anaerotignum sp. | reverse complement strand
TAATTTTAGGCGAAACGCTCATCTTAACTGCCTCAAATACATTACGCCCAGCCAAGTCAATCGCCGCCGCTCTTTCAAACGTAAGATCCAAATTCGCTCTGTGTGCCGCAATCAGTGCATCGACTACATTGTCAATTCTACCTCCGGATAATAAATGAGACTCCAATTGATTGGCATTCACCTGCATACCTGCTTTTTGAGCTTTAATCAAAGGACGAATAATTTTATCAGCTCTTACACGACGTAATCGCATACCAACCAACGAAAAAATACTCACTCGTACCCCAGAAGAAATTGCCGATATCCACAATCCCAGCGGAACAAAACTTAAAAAAATCAATACAATTACAAAAACAACAATCAAAGGTATAAGCACTTGAAACAATTCAGGCATAATCACGTTCCTCCTTTTCCTCTAAGAAAATTCATCTCTTAATCCACTTCTTTTACTGTTACCGTCTTTCCAGAAATCAGAACTATTTTCACCGTTTTTCCACGGTCAATAAAATCTCCCAAAGAACAAACATCAACACTACTCCCATCGATATCCATCGTCCCAAATGGTCTTAATGTCGTTTGTGTTACTCCAGTCTTACCAAGTAAACCTTCAAGCTTTGATTCGTCAAAATCCTGCTCATCTTGTTTATCATGTAAAATGACTTTGTTATAGAGCCCACTCTTTTTTGCAAAAAGTATGAAAACTGTAAATAGCAAGATCAATACAATGAACATAATAAAAAACGCAACAACTCCATATATTTGAGCTGTCAATATTGTAACAACAAGTAATGACAGTATGCCAAAAATCCCAAACAGCCCAAAACCCGGCATTAAAATCTCTGCCAAAATCAAAACCAGCCCCAAAACTGCCAATACACTAATCCAAGGAAACATGTTTTATCCCCTTCCAAAACTTCATTTTATATTCACCCTAAAATCTATTATTACAGCAATAAAACTATAAAATCTATCCTCAAAAAAATTTTATCACGTTCAATTTTATATAGCAATCATTTCAAAAAATCGTAAAAAAACTTTAAGAAACACTTTAAAAATCACCATCTAATTTCAAATTCAATCATCTACTTAAAACAACTTGTTACTCAAGTACTATTGTCGGTCTTGATTGAATATTCAAATATTCTATTGATAATTCCATCAACTCACTTGGAGTATCAAGCATATCATCCGAAAACCACAAATTCATAAAATTATAAATGCCACCTGTATGAAAATACCCCCTGTATTTTCGCCTCTTGTAGTTATAGTAGCGTTTTTTTCAAAAAATGCATTTAGTTCATCAAGTATTAAATGTGCCAACTTATTTTTATAAAGCAATAATAGTCGTTCTCTGTTGTTATATAGGTTATTAAAGATTATATACATATAATTTTCATTTGATTTATCGTTGGAATTTCTAAATTCATTAAGATATTCGTTCATTACATCAGAAAAATAAAATCTAATGATATCCTCTTTCGAATTAAAATTTCTATAATACGTCGATCTATTTACTCCTGCCTTTATGGTAATTTCATGAATCGTTATTTTTTCAAAATCCTTTTCTCGTAATAATATAAATAAACTTTCAACTATATATGATTTCATCATGTCTGTATTTACATTTTTTCTTTTCATAAGCAACAATTCCTCTCATCATGTTGCATTTAAAAGCTTTTCTCATATAAAATATTGACTAAGCCCTTTACAAATGCTATATTTCGCTTAAGCAACAAATGTTGCACAAATAAAGCTAACACCGAAAATAATATTTGTCAATAAAGGAGATCAAGATGACTAACATTTATAACGACTTATTCCAATTTACAGATGTAATTGAACCTATAAAACTATCAATGCATCAATACTTGCTGTGCTCTGATGAAGCCGTACTAATCCAAACTGGTACGACTAGCAGTGCAGCAAAAAATTTACCAAAAATCAAAGAACTTGTTGGTGATAAAAAAATCAAATATATCCTGATCTCACACTTTGAATCAGATGAATGTGGCGGTTTGTCTGTAATACTAAACGAATTCCCTGATGCCCTTACAGTGTGTTCTGAAACTACAGCCAGACAATTATATGGCTTTGGAATAGCTCGTAACATAAAAATTATAAACCCAAACGAAACTTTTACAACGTCAAATTTCGATTTCCAAACTATAGGATACCCTTCTGAAATGCATCTTTGGGAAGGTTTACTTTTCTTTGAAAAAACGAGAGGAATTTTCTTTGGAAATGATTTGATCTTCCAAATGGGTGAAACGCATGGACTTGTTGCAGATTCAACCTGGGAAAATGTGCTTTCATCACATTGCCAAAATGCATTACCTGTTAAGACTTTACAAGAAAAATTAATGACTGACTTAAAAACCATAACGCCTACGTTCATCGCAACTGGGCATAGTAGCTGCTTTAATATAATACAATAAATGTATAAATCCTACAGACATTGTTTACCATCTGTAGGATTTTTGGGGTGGTTTTATTTATCATATTTCCTGTGTCCTCTGCTGCCTTACTCTCTGTCTGTCTTTCTATCTATTACTTTTGTTGCATGACTTTGGATTGTCAACCCTCATTTGTACAGAAATCATTTAGACAAAATAGCATTACGATAATCCATGGGGGACAAATAATCTAAGAAACCGTGGATACGCTTTTTATTAAACCAATTGGCATAATCAGCAAGTTCAATCTTGAGTTCATTTAAGCTGTTAAAAATCCTGTCAAATGCGAATTATGTTTTGATAATTTTATATGTTGCTTCAGCGACTGCGTTATCATAAGGGTAACTCTTATAGCTTAGGGAATGTTTTATGTTAAAAGCTGTGAGCACCTCGTCAATAAGCTTATTTTTAAACTCACTTCCTCTGTTTGTAAGGAAGATTTGAACCTTTGACAGATTGATACTGCTGTTAAGAAAAGCATCATAAACAAGCTTGGCTGTCTTGTTTGAACCAGCAGAGAAACCAATGATTTCACAGTTAAACAGGTTTATTAACAAGCAAATGTAATACCATTTATTCTTAACTCTGACGTATGTCAAGTCGCTTACAACAACTTCAAGATGATTCCTGCCATTAAACTCCCGATTTAAAACATTATTAACTAAATCGTTATTACAGTTGGCTTTAGCTACTTTATATTGTTTTACAGTGTAATTTGAAACAAGGTTGTACTTTTCATAATATTTCTGATTTTTCTTCTTGAAACTATAATTTTTGTCTTTTTAAGTTCAATTTTGATTTCCCTTGAACCATAGTTATTACGGCTTTCCTTGAAAATTCTGATAACTTCATTTTCAAATCTACTGTCAATATGCTTTGCTTTTTTTCTGTAGCAAACAAGGCTTCTTGGAATGCATAATAATCTGCACATTGCACTAATACTGTACTTTGACTTGTTCGAAAGAATTAAGTCTATTTTCATGCCATTATCAGTGCTGCCTGCTTTAAAATATCGTTTTCCATAAGTAATTGCTTGTTTTGTTTACGTAATAAGATAAGCTCATTTTCTTCATCTGTACGGTTATCTTTAGCCTTGAATGAACCCGAATTTGAATAATCTTTAACCCATTTTGCGACAGTTGATTTTCCTATTCTGTATTCATCTGCTATTTTACTTGCAGATTTACCATTCTGATAAAGTGACACACTTTGCTTCTTGAATTCATCTGTGTAGTTTTTTATTTTCCCTGGCATGATATATTTCTCCTAACTTTTTCATTTTTCTATCATATCATGTCTAAATGTTTTCTGTCTAATTTATTGTAGCTCATCCACTTGTAGCAAAATTGTAGCTGTCATTAAATATATCTTATTTTAGAAACAAAAAATATAATACAATAATTGCAGCAAATTTTTCATTTATATTTATAAAATAACCAATGTAATATATCTTATCTTAATAAGTTTATCACGTAGTTCATTCTCCCATCTAGGGAAAATACTTTCTTTCATAAAAATTTTATTAACAAATTTACAATCTGAAACCAACTACTCAACTTCCACATTTTATTTTTTCAAAGGAACAATAATTCGATCACCCGATCTTATGTTCTCCGAAACCATTCCATTCATCGACATAATTTCACGAACCATATGTTCTGTTTTTTGCCCCTCATATTTATATTCCTCTGCAATATTCCAAATGGTATCACCGCTGTGAATTAAAATGCATTCATAGTATAAATCTCCTGTATTTTGATTTTGACCCGCCAAAACCAAGGGTCCTACCCATAAAACCATCACTACTGTTAATAACAATACAACTTTTCCGTGGACAATTCCTAACCATTTTTCGTTCAATATTT
>JBKEAS010000134.1:0-11754 GCA_047972635.1 Anaerotignum sp. | reverse complement strand
CAAAATTGAAGGTACCTCTTTACCCATAAATACGGGTGGTCTAGTGTATTGTGGGTATTCCAAAAGTCCGTCTGCAAAACTTTCATCTTCAAACGAAACTTCTTTGCCAAGAACACCGGGTACAAGCCTAGAAATAGCATCTATCATGGTTATAGCAGCCAACTCTCCACCTGTTAACACAAAGTCACCTAAAGATACCTCGTCCGTCACAATTTCTTCAATCACCCGCTCGTCAATGCCCTCATAATGCCCACATAAAAAAACTAAATTTTCTTCTTTCGACAATTCTTCTGCCATACGTTGATCAAAAGGCTTGCCTTGAGGCGTCATATAAAGCACACGTGCTTTACCAACCTTTGGAAGTATGCTCTCATATGCATCATAAATAGGCTGTGGTTGCATAACCATTCCTGCCCCACCGCCATAAGGATAATCATCCACTTGCAAATGCTTATTATTGGAAAAATCTCTAATCTGAATCGTTTCAATAGAAACAAAACCACTTTTTTGTGCCCTGCCCAAAATGCTGTGTGAAAGCGTTTCTTTAATCATTTCAGGAAATAGCGTTAAAACAAAGAAATTTTTCATTACCTCAGCCCTTCCAAAAGCACAACTGTCATAACGCCTTCTTCTAAATCCACTTTTCTAATACAATCTTTGATTGCAGGAATTAAAAGTTCTTTTTCCTCAGGATTTTTTTGCACTCCATAAACATCATTTGCACCTGTTACATAGATTTTTGTAAGCTCTCCAAGTTCTTCACCACCCTCAGTGACAACCTTTAAACCGTACAAGTCTCTTGCGTAATACTCGTCTTCTTCTAGTGGAATAGCCATATTATCTGGAATTAAAATGGTAGCTTGTTTATAAAGCTCTGCTACATTAATATCTGTTATTTCTTTTACATTAAGCAACACAAACTGTTTGTGATAGGCTACCTTTTGTATATGAAAGGTTTCTCTTTTTCCTTTGTTTTCAACAATGATTTCTTTTAATCGTTCAAATCTCGTTGGATCTTGCGTTGTAGGAAAGACACGCATTGTTCCTTTAATTCCATGTGTACCAGTGATTTTACCTATTTCAAAATACTGTTCCATAAGCACCTCTATATAAGAAAAATAAGGCATGGGATAATACCTTGCCATAATTATCATTTACCAAAAATCATACTTTTACAAAAGGCGTAGACAATGTCTACGCCTTTATCTTCCCCAATAAATAGGGTAAATTATTATTGAACAATTTCAACGATAATTTTTTTATCCTCATGTACACCAGATGCTTTTACCAGAGTACGAATTGCCTTTGCAATCCTTCCCTGTTTTCCGATAACCTTCCCCATATCTTCTGGGGCAACCTTTAACTCTAGCACTAACGTACGTTCGCTTTCGGTTTCAGTTACCTGAATTTTATCTGGTTGATCTACAAGGTTTTTTACAATCACTTCTAATAATTCTTTCATAGTCAAGCCTCCCGCATTCGGATTATTCGCCGATAACGCCAGCTTTTTTCAATAGAGCCTTTGCAGTTTCAGAAGGCTGTGCACCATTTGTAAGCCACTTATTAGCTGCTTCTGCATCAACTTTCAAAACGATAGGTTCTTTTGTAGGATCGTAGTAACCAATTTCCTCGATAGACTTGCCATTTCTGGATGTTCTGGAATCTGCTACAACAATTCTATAGAAAGGAGCTTTTTTCGCACCCAATCTTTTTAGTCTAATTCTTACTGCCATGTTTTTCACCTCCTAAAATTAAATTACTATGTTACTATTGTAATAGAGGGATGATAAATCTTCTTCTATTACTCTATCGGAAAAAAGGAAGTTTCCCTTTCTTACCCTTTTGCATATTGTTCATCTGCTTCATCATTTTTTTCATTTCTTCAAATTGCTTTAGCAGACGATTTACCTCTGCAATGCTTCTTCCGCATCCATTGGCAATACGTTTTTTTCTTGGACCATTTAGCAAAGAAGGATTTGCTCTTTCTTCTTTGGTCATAGACTGAATGATGGCCTCTACTTTTACAAGCTCTTTTGATGGATCAGTGCCTTCCATCGCCTTTTCTAAATCAAGTCCATTTATACCTGGAATCATTCCCATCAAGTCTTTCAACGGGCCCATTTTCTTGATTTGTTGCATTTGAACAAGGAAGTCCTCTAAAGTAAATTCATTGGAACGCATTTTCTTTTGCAATTCCATAGCTTCCTCTTCATTGATGTTTTGTTGTACCTTATCAATCAAAGACAGAACATCGCCCATCCCCAATATCCTAGAAGCCATTCGGTCAGGGAAAAATGGTTCAAGGTCTTCCATTTTTTCGCCCATACCAATATATTTGATCGGCTTGTTGGTAACACTTCTGACAGAAAGAGCAGCACCGCCTCTGGCGTCGCCATCAAGCTTTGTCATAATAATACCATCTACACCTAGCTGACTATCAAAACTACCTGCCACTGTCACGGCATCCTGCCCTGTCATAGCGTCAACCACCAAAAGAATTTCTTGTGGCTTTACAGTCGCCTTAATTTCTTGCAATTCTTCCATCAATTCTTCGTTAATATGCAAACGTCCAGCAGTATCGATCAAAACCACATCATGCTGTTTTTCTGCCGCATATTCTAAAGCTTTTCTTGAAATTTCAACGGGATTTACTTCTGTACCCATCTCGAAAACAGGAATATCATAATTTTTGCCTACAACCTGTAACTGCTTAATCGCAGCGGGGCGGTAAATATCACAAGCAACCAACAAAGGGCTTCTCCCTTGTTTTCTAAGCTGCCCTGCCAACTTACCACTACTAGTCGTCTTACCTGCACCTTGCAAGCCTACCATCATATAGACTGTGGGCGGACGGTTAGAATATGTTAGTCTACTCTGCGTGCTACCCATCAAAGAAATCAATTCTTCATTTACAATTTTAATAACCTGTTGACCTGGGTTTAATCCCTCTAATACTTCAACGCCAACGGCACGCTCTGTAACCTTTTTGATAAAATCTTTGACAATTTTAAAGTTTACGTCTGCTTCCAAAAGTGCAAGTTTCACTTCTCGCATAGCAACCTTAACATCATCCTCGGTTAAAACGCCTTTCCCGCGGAGTTGTTTGAATACTTCCTGCAACTTAGCGGAAAGATTTTCAAATGCCATAGAGCACCCTCCTAATCTAGGATAATATTGCGTCTGCAATCTGCTTCATTGTGGTAATGGCTTGTGTTGTTTCTTTATTAATTTCGCCCATTCCGATTTGGTCAAGAACACTTTTTATTTCACGAACTGCTTTTTGCTGTTGTTGAAATCGTTCTACCAAACGAAGCTTTTCTTCATATCCGATTAATATTTTTTCTGTACGCTTTAGCTGATCTCGCACAGCCTGACGGCTAATTGCCAATTCTTCTCCAATTTCAGAAAGCGAAAGATCATTCTGATAATGCAACTCAAAAACTTGCTTTTGTTTTTCTGTCAAAAGCTCTCCATAAAAATCATAGAGCAAAGTCAACATTAAAATTTCCATCATCCTTCTATCCTCCTGTAAAGGAAAATCACTTTACAAACCATCTCAGTTATCATACTAAAAAAAAACAGCTCTGTCAAGTATTTTTACTTTACAATTTATTTTTTAATTTCCAAAACCGGACAATTGATTTTATGGATTGTTGTACTATTATCCGACACCAAAAAAGAACAATAGCAGCCTTCATCTGCAAAAAAATTCCAAAAACCAGCTGGGCCTGCACCTGATAAATAAGATAGCATAACACTCATAGGGCCACCATGAGAAACGATCATTACCGTTTTCCCTTTGTTTTCAGATATAATTTTAGCCAACCCTTCAGTCACTCTTTTATAAAAATCTTGAAAAAATTCTCCCCCAGGCAAAGAACTTGATTTCCAGTCTGTTCTCCAACGGTCAAGTTCCATCTTATAATTTTCTCTTATGTAAGCGCCTTCTTTGTCTTCCCAATCACCGAAAAATAGTTCTCGAAAACAACTATTTTCTTCTACATCAATTTTTTTGTCTAATGCTATAATTTCAGCAGTATGACGTGCTCGTAATAAATCACTTGAATAGATTTTATCATACTCAGTTTTATCAAAAAATTTTTTTAAACTTGTAGCTTGTTCCATTCCTGTTTCATTAATATCACAATCGGTCCATCCGTAAAACATTCCTCTTAAATTCCGATCCGTTTCTCCATGACGCACAAGATAAAGTTTCACAAATGCAACACCTCACTTTTATTTTTATTCTCATATGATAATTGTAACAAAAAACATCCGCCTTACCAATCAATATACACCACCCCTATCATTTTGTAAACACGGACACAGGTATCTCATCGTGCAAATGAAAGGCGGACATCCTTTTATAAAAATATAAAATGATGTCCGCTATCAAATGAATAACCAATTATCTTAAGTTAAAGGACTTACAGTCTGAACACTGATCCATCGTTGGATTGGCTTCATGTGTACCTACTTGTATTGCATCAAGCGTGCAATAATTTTTGGTATTATGATGGTGTTTACACTGCTCAACTGTGCATCTAATACATTCATTACATTTTTCCATGTCGTTTTCCCTCCTTTATTTGATTTTTATTATTGTGTCCCATTTCAATCGAATTATTAGTATAATTTTTTTGAAACTTAACCTACAAATATTTTTTTTGCTTTTCAAGCCAATAAAAAACAGTAAAGAAATCTGTTTATACAAATCTCTTTACTGTTTCATAAAATTTGTGATTATTCTACTACTCCGCCTTCAACAACAAGACTATCAGGGTCAACTGCATCACCATAAACAGGTGCTAGTGTTTCTGCAAAACCATTGTGGAAAAAGTTATCTTCTCCTAATTTTACAGTTTCTTCATTTAACCAGTTTAATAAATCTGCATTACCTTTTTGCACAGCTGGTGCTATCGTATCTAAGCTTCCTAAGCTTTCAACACCTACTGTAAAACCTTCATTTTGAATTGCCCATGCCAATAATTCTGTATTATCAGTAGAAAAAGCATCTCCACGGCCATCAAGCAATGCGTTATAAGTTTCTGTATATTGATCAAATTTCAAAAGATTAATGTCTGGATAGTTTTCTGTAAAATAAGTATCTGCTGTAGTACCTTTTGCAACAATTAGCGTTTTGCCATTTAGTTGTTCTGGATCTGTAATCAATGCACCATCAGGACTTACAACCCCTAATGCAACCTTCATATAAGGTAGTGCAAAATCAACTGATTGCGCTCTTTCTTCTGTTACTGTAAAATTTGCTAGAATGATATCCACCTTGTTTGCCACAAGATATTCTACACGGCTAGCAGGTTCTACTGATACATATTCTACTGCTACGCCTAAATCTTCTGCTATTTTGTTGCCAAAATAAACATCATACCCTTGAAATTCACCGTTGGAGTCTACATATCCAAAAGGAGCTTTGTCACTAAATACGCCAATAATTACTTTTCCGCTATCTTTTATTTCCTGTACTGTTCTACCTGCATTTTCTGTTTGTGATGCTTCTGCCTGATTTGCTTGTGCTGAGGTATCAGCTTCAGGCGCAGTGCCACAGCCTGCCAATGCCACCGCCAATGCCATTCCTGTTGCAAATCTTAGTGCTTTTGTTAATTTTTTCATCTTTCAAACTCCTTTTCTAAAAGTTAATATTGGAATATATTTAAAAATTGACTAGCACGGTCTGACTTTGGATTTTCAAAAAAAGTATCAGGCCTAGCTATTTCAACAATTTTTCCAGCATCTATAAATACAACTCTATCCGCAATCTTTCTTGCAAACATCATCTCATGGGTAACAATGATCATCGTCATCCCACTTGAAGCTAATTCTAAAACTACATCTAAAACTTCCCTTACCATCTCAGGGTCAAGCGATGCCGTTATTTCGTCAAAGAGCATGACCTCAGGTTTCATTATCAAGGCCCTTACGATTGCGACTCTCTGTTTTTGCCCGCCTGATAGTTCTCTTGGAAAAGCATTTATCTTATCCAATAAACCTACTCTTTTTAATAAAATTTCAGCTTCTTTTTTTACTTCGTCTTTATTTCGTTTTTGTGCTTTTGTGGGCCCTAACAGTATATTATCAATCACGCTCATATGTGGAAATAAATCATAGCTTTGAAAAACCATCCCTATTTTTTGTCTTACATCGCTCCAATTTGTTTTTTCTGAAATGATATTGTCATCATTAAGTAGGATAGCACCACCTTGTATTTGTTCTAATCCATTCATGCATCTAAGCAATGTGCTTTTTCCACAACCAGATGGTCCTAACAATACAACCACCTGACCTTTGGCTACATCAAAAGATATATTTTCTAATACTGTTGTTTCGTTATATGATTTTGTTATATTTTTTAATTGCAGTATTTTTTCACTCATAGTAACACCTATACTTTCCAATGTTGTTCTAATTTTTTTGATAATCTAGAAATCGGAAAACAAACGATAAAATACAGAAAAAATATTGTCCCATATATCCACAAAGCGGCATCAGGCACTTCATATCTATTTGCTTCTATTATTTGTTGCCCAACCTTAAAAACTTCTACAACACCTATCAAAACAATAAGCGATGTCGTCTTAATCATACGAGTCACTAGATTTATCGATAATGGGATGAGTCTTTGTAATGTTTGCGGAATAATGATATACATATATGTCTGTATGGTCGTTAACCCTACCGCATAACCGCTATCAAATTGATGTTTGGGAATAGAAATGATCGTTCCTCGCACAAGGTCTCCCATCTCAGCTGTCCCCCATAATATAAAAACAATGATTGCAGATAATTCTCCTGAAATATTTATAGAAAAATGCTTTGCAAGTCCAAAATATACAATAAATAGTAAAACCAATTGTGGCATTATTCTCATAAACTCTAAATATATTTTTGTGCTGATTTTTATTAATTTATTTTCTTTAATCATCAACATACCGAGGCATGTTCCTAAAATAATTGAGAATATAATAGCAATAAACGATATCTTTATAGATACAAATAACCCGCCTAATAATCTAATGAGGTTATTACCTTCAAACAAAACTCTAATTCCCAAATCCTGCAAAACGTAATCTCCTCTCTAATAACATAGCGATAATTGATATCGGCAATAAAATAACCAAATATGCGATCACTAACATAAACAATGCTTCATCCGTCTTATAATAGACTCCGATCAAGTCTTTCGCCACATACATAAGGTCAGCTAGTGCTACAACACTAAAAACCGATGTTTCTTTTATTAAAAATATAAAGTTTGCACACAACGGCGGTATAGATACAGCAAGTGCTTGAGGTAATATAACATACCTAATTGTCTGTATATTTGTAAGCCCTATACTAAGAGAAGATTCTATCTGGTTTTTTTCTACTGCATCAAGCCCACTTCTAAACGCTTCTGCCATATAGCTACCACCTAAAAATGCAAGCCCTGTAATAGCACAAACCTCAGAACTTAGCACTATTCCAACTTTCGGCAAACCAAAATATAAAAAGAACAGCTGTACTAGCAACGGTGTATTACGTGATAATTCAATATAGATTGACACGATCGTTTTTAATACAGGTAATTTATAATAAGTAACTAGACTACAAAAAAGCCCAATTACCAAGGATAAGAAAATCCCTAACATTCCGATCCTAATCGTTAATATCCCCGCATCTATATACATCGGTATATATTTCACCATAAATTGTAAGTCCATTTACATTACTCCTTTTAAAACGCATTATAAACATATAAACATACTAGTTATATATGTTTATAGAATTTATCATATTTACATATATATGTCAATATGTATTAAAAATTATTTTTTTTTACATATAAAAAGCTGTAACAATCTTTGCATCAAAAATTTGTCACAGCTATTTTACAATTTAATTTATTGTAGAAACCTTCATAGCTTCTAATGTCCTTAGCATCAAATCATCCAATTCCCAACCAAGTTGCTCTGCTCCTCGTCTAATGATATCTCTATCACATCCTGCAGCAAAAGCTTTATCTTTAAATTTTTTCTTTACAGATTTTAATTCCATATCCTGCACGCTCTTAGATGGACGCATTAAGGCTGCAGCCCCAATCAAACCTGTTAGCTCATCTACAGCAAATAAAATCTTTTCCATTTCATGAATAGGCTCGACATCGCAACAAATTTTATAACCATGACTCGCTACTGCATGAATTAATCTATCCTCTAAATCATGCTCTTTCAGAATTTCCTGACATTTAATACAATGTTCTGCAGGATAAATTTCAAAATCTATATCATGCAATAACCCTACATTGCCCCAAAATTCCACCTCGTCACCATAACCAAGTTCCTTTGCGAAATAGCGCATCACACTCTCCACCGTTTCGCCATGATAAATATGAAATGCTTCTTTATTGTATTTCGCAAGTAACTCTCTCGCTTCTTCTCTTGTAATTTGTCTTGCCATATGAAGTCCCCTTTTCTATATATATATGTATATTTGTCTTTATATAAATACATTTTACTATTTCGCCGAAAAAATATCAACCCTATGAAATAAAATTCCTCTTGAAATTCAAAATAAAAACAGGTACAATTACTTTATTTGATGCAGGGTTTTAAGGAAGGAGATCACTATGGATGTAACCAGCTTTGGCATTGACCATAATGCACTTTTAAGGGGAATTTATGTATCCAGAAAAGATACTGTTGGAAATGGAACTTTAACAACTTTTGATATTCGAATGAAAGAGCCTAATCGTGAATTGGTTTTGGATACTTCCATTATGCACACCATTGAGCATCTAATGGCTACATTTTTCCGTAACCATCCCGTTTGGGCAAGCAAAACCATCTACATTGGTCCTATGGGATGCCGCACTGGTATGTATGCTATCTTCAAAGGGGATTTAGACTCGAAAGATATAATAGAAATTATAAAAGAATGCTACGAGTATATGAGTAATTTTTCCGAGGAGCTCCCTGCTGCAAAGCCTGAAATGTGCGGAAATTACTTAGACCATAATTTAGGAATTACAAAAATCGAATGCAAGAAATTTGCAACTGAAATTTTATCTTGCATAACAGATAAAAATATGATCTATCCTCAACAAAACAACTAATTTTAACAATATTAAGACAGGTATGAAAGATGCAAAATGCTCTTTGATACCTTTTTTTGTATGCCTCTATTTGAAAAAGTGAAAAAACCTCTCACAACTTACTTCCCAAAACATACTATATACTAACATAACAAGCTTATGTTAGCCGAATCAAAAAATGCAACAACCATTGGCAAACGCTACTTTTCACTCAGAGCACACCATTTTTCTAAAACAAGTAAGCACTTGCCATAAAAGCTTATATCCGAACTATATTTTTATTTTATCCTAGAAAGGGGAAAATTTTCAATGGGTATGCCAGTAATTGTAAATAGTGGTATTACTAGAACACAGGCTATTACTGATGTGATTGAATCAGTCGCATTAGAGCAAACTGCACTTTCTCATATTTTAAATGCAGAAGGTGAAAAAATTCAAAAAGTGGTTTTTCTTGCCACATCAACAGCAGACGTAGCGGCCGTTTTGGCTGTAAACCAATCTGTAAATTCTATGGTTAACTCTATTACTCGCCTTGAAATGTTATTACAATCAAAGCTTGAGCTTTTTTCTGACTGCTTGTGCGGAGAAGAAGTCGACGCATAAAATTTTCTTATTGACTAATATCAAATTTGCTTTATTTAGAAATATCGCTCTTAAAATGGGCGATATTTCTTTTTAATTTTAAACCGGATTAGCAATATGTCAAAAGTTTCATATCATATAGTAATAACTTTGAAACTTACTATTTGGAGGGGTTTACATGAACTTATTTGAACTAACCAATTCCGTCGCCCTTTCCATTACTTGTACAAAAAAGTATACCAATTGTGCTTTTGATGGATGTCATTATTATTTTACAGTTCAATGCTCCTGTGAAATTATCAAAACCGATTGTTGCTTTCAACCTGTTGCGTGTTATAACGCTACAAAAGAATATGACTGTATTTGTTACGACCAAACGAGTCAATGTTTTTGGGCAACAAGCAAAAAACAAAACAATGTAGTATTCAAACTCAATTCCAATATGTGTGAAATCGACTACACCCAAATCATCGGATACCAAGATTATTTGGGTGATATTGTGGGCGTTTCGTATAACTGTTATACCGACGGCTTAGTCGTTTCGTACGCAAACTGTATTCTTCAGTGCAACAAGGAAAATGGACTTTCTACCTTGCTATATAAATCAAATTATATGCAAATCACTAGCGTTATGAGTCTTTCTCCAAATGTTATCTTTAGTGGTGTGAGAAATAACGAACAGTGCATTTATGTCTTAGACGCAAACGGAAACATCACACTTTCTC
This sequence comes from Anaerotignum sp., assembly GCA_047972635.1. GTDB lineage: Bacteria > Bacillota > Clostridia > Lachnospirales > Anaerotignaceae > Chakrabartyella. Next base: position 1,359 of record JBKEAS010000134.1, on the reverse strand, counting down.
AGTCAATGAACTACGAAAACCACATTCAAAATATAGTTTTTAATCCATGTGTGGATAACGACGATAACACCTACCTAGATTTTTTTGTGCTAAAAAAAGGATATTATCCTTATATTTTTAGATGCAATGTATTCTTAGATGCCTTGCCTGCACAGCCTTACGAGTGTAATTTTAATATTTGTAACGAATGCTGTTGTAGCGCTAACGAATGTAATGCAGATAGTCGTGCATCCATTTTAGAATCCATCGCACAAGTAGAAGCTCAAATTGCCCATATCTTAAACTGCGAAGCAGAAAAAATGCAAAAAATAATATCTGAATCTTCTGATCTCAATGTGATCTTGGTTGCAAACAGAGAAGTAAACAAAACGATTGCCAATGTGTCTCAATTAGAATATCTTCTTTATTTAAAGCTAAATGCATTAGCAGAAAGTGGGACGTACAACGAACTTTGTATAGACACTATTTCCAATTTAACCGAGAGTTCTACCCTAGCATTAAAAAATTCTTCTCTACAGGAATTAAATATTAACCTAGAGACTTCTCAAATCAAGACCCCTGCAAAAAAAAATACGACTAAAACATCTGAAACAGAAAAAGTTTCTACTAAAAAAAGAACAAAAAAAATATAATGTCAGCCCCATAAAATTCGTACAGAATTTTTGTGTAAAATAAAAAGTGGTGAGTAAATCACCACTTTTTATTTTACAGCAATAACGCTCTCATTATGCTGCCTAAATTATTTTTGACACAACCAATTTCAAATCATCAATTTCAAATCATCAATTTCAAATTACCACTTAATAGGTTTTCCTTCTTTTCTCCACTGTTTAAACTCAGATGCTGCTGTAAATAATACGTCAGTTGAAGAGTTCAGACCTGTTTCGAAAGAATCCTGAACAACACCGATAATAAGACCTACACCAACAACCTGCATCGCAATATCGTTGGAAATACCAAACAAAGAACACGCCAATGGAATAAGTAATAAAGAACCACCAGCAACACCCGAAGCACCACAAGCAGAAATCGCTGCTACAATACTTAAAATCAAAGCTGTTCCGATATCAACAGTATAACCCAATGTGTTTACTGTTGCCAAAGTCATAACTGTGATTGTAATCGCAGCACCACCCATGTTGATTGTTGCACCCAAAGGAATGGAAACAGAATAATTATCTTCATCCAACCCTAAAGATTCACAAAGTTCCATGTTTACAGGAATATTCGCAGCAGAACTACGAGTAAAGAATGCTGTAATGAAACTTTCTCTTAAACACTTAAATACCAAAGGATATGGATTTTGTCTAATATTTAGGTAAACAATAAATGGATTGACAATTAACGCAATGATCAACA
>JBKEAS010000337.1:0-6648 GCA_047972635.1 Anaerotignum sp. | reverse complement strand
TCAAGACTATGCGTATATTTACAAAGCAAATATACTTATAACCGACGGTTTGCAGGCAAACCTTTATTTTCAGTGGTGGCTTGCTATCCCCACTGAAAATAAAAGAATTCCCCCACCACCTTAGAGGTGGGGGAATTCTTCATGTCGGTTAAACTATTTATTTCAAATATGACAATCAATCTTTACTTTACTTCACGCAACCCACCCGTTTCAGGATCCATGACAAACCCATAAACTTCAATGTCACTATGAATGAGCGGATGGTTTTTGACAATTTCTACTGTTTTATGTACTGACTCGCAAACATCCTCAAACCCACTTAGCCATTCAACCGCATTTTTATGGCTTCTTTCCACCTCATCTAACGCCTCTTGGGTAATTCCCTTTTCCTTCATCTTTTTCACAATTGCCTCTCCGCTCATACCCCGAACGCCACAATCATCGTGCCCTATAACCAAAATGGTGTCTACACCGAGGTCATAAATTGCTACCAAAAGGCTAAAAATAATACTACCATAAGGATGACTAATCATGGCGCCTGCATTTTTTATAACTTTCACATCGCCATTTTTCAATCCCAATGCCGCCGGTAGAAGTTCTGTCATTCTTGTATCCATACAAGATAAAATTGCCATTTTACGATCTGGATATTTTGAGGTTGAAAACTTTAAATAAATTTCATTATCCACAAAAACCTGATTATAACGTAATAATTTCTCTACTTCTGCATTCATTATTCGTCGTCCTCCCTACCCCTACCCTTACCCTTATCTTTTGTCTCACGGTTAGAACCATAAAACAATTCGCCTTACTGTAACAAAAATAGCATCTTTAACCAAGCTTGCTGCATCTAAAAAGTATTCAAAAAGAGCCTTACGGCCCATTCCAAAAAGTATTTTTGCCTATCAAAAAATATAAGAAAACATTCTCTTTTCTTGGATGCAATCGTATAAAAAAGACCTTGTTACTTTCACTTATTCAATCATATCATAAATTTTGGCTTTACGTAAAGCAAATATTTCCCCCCACTGCTTTTACCTTCATACAAACTGCGACAAAATTTGTCCGCCCGTACAAAAAATCCCCCATCTAAATCATGTAAATGGGGGATAAAAAACAAATTATTCTCTTGTAAAATTTTCCAAAAAATTATTTTTCTTTGATCGTTACCAAATTATTTGCTTGCTTTGTTAACGTATAAGTTTTTGTCTTACTATAGCCATTGGTCGATTTTATCATGACCTTCAATTCATGTGTTCCCACAGATACTCCACCTGCGTCTATATTGCACGTATAAGGTATTGTTCCAGCAGAAGGGATTTTCTTACCGTCTAAGAAATAATCCACCGTAACAGGAACATCTCCGGGCAAAATACAATATGTAGCAAGCGAAATCTCATCCAAATCGTCTTGATAGTTTGACGCCTTCACATATGCCTTTGGCGTAACACCCACTTCTTTGATCAGCCCTTCATTATTGGCAACTGTGCTTTTATATACATCCATCATTTGCGTGTTATTGCTTAATGAATATTTGTATTTATTGCTTAGCCCAAGCTCCGAATCAAAGTATATAATTCCCTTTACTTGAGGATAAAGCATATTCGCATAGCTATATAGCATTTGCATTCTTTCTTTTGCAAAAGAAGTTAAATCCAGTGTTTTACCATTAATTCCATAGCCCACTCCGCATTCGGTGATAATAATAGGCTTTCTGTCTCCATATCTAGCAACGATATTTTTAAGCTTGGTAAGAGGATTTGCGTATGCACCATTGCCATAATACATTTCCTCATAATCCTTACCTTGAACCGGATTTTGAGCATTCCTATATTTATTGGTATATAAAGAAACACCCACCCAATCTACGTAATTGTCACCAGGATAGTATTGCGAAATATCCACATTCCAGTTTGACACGTCATTTGGAGAAAATACCAACGCTACATTTGGTGCCATTTGCCTTGCAACATTGGCTATTTTTGTATATGCCTGTTTATATAAAGTCGGATCTGCAAGGTTTTGCCAAACATTCATCTCCCCACCAATTCTAAGCAAAACAGGTACATCTAACGAATTTAAGTATTCCATCGTTTCTTTTAAATACGCATCAGAACTAGATTGCATCACAAGCTTTAAAGAATTATTTTCATCAGGCATATTCATCGCAATATGTATCATCTTCGACCCATCCGCATAAGGACGGATCATATAATCAAAGTCTGCCAAATCATTTTCTAAACATTCAAAATAAAAAGAAACCGCTGTTTCATCTTGTATAGATTTCACACCACTAGTAGAATATGCTCTCCCATAGTATGCACCCGTTTTCGGCTCATTCTTCATGCCATAGTAGGGAAGCGATTGTGTGTTTTTGCTTAACGCATACACCTGCGTCATGGGATTGATTTTATTAATTCTCTCTTTTGCAAGCTTCACGCCATCTGTAAATCCCAAATATTCTCCATAAGGGATTTGTGCTTTGAGCATTTCGATGGCATTTCCATAGTCTGCAGTCTTTTCATAAGCCTTATACATTGCCTCGTAGGTTGTGTATAAGATTTCCGCTTTGTTTTTTTCCAAAGGTTTACCCTGAAAAATGGCTATAATTTCCTTGCCATATTTTATGGTGTTACTACTATTTCCGCTATCTCTGGCAGTAACAAATGGTTGCTGTACCTTCCAGTATGCACTAGGAATTGCAGCATAGGTGTAAACAAAACATTGTGAAGAAAGAATCATACTTAAAAGAAATAATCCCACCTTTTTTTGGATATTGCATTTCATTCTTAACTCCCCCCAGTCAAATGTCAAACACAGTAAACATAAAACCCATCGTTTCTATACTATATATAACAAAAAACGACTTTCTTCTCAAGCATACCATCCAACACTCACCTTCACAAGCTTTATTCTGCATTTCTTGCATTCTAATTTGGCATAAAAACACTACGTTTTTTTGTCATGGAAAACTTCTTTCAGACTCCTAAAATCTTCGAATTTTGAAATCAGCAAAAATAAAAAGACCTAAAACAAATCATTTTAGGTCTTTCTTTTTTAAATAATATGAGCAAGCCTATAAGCCGGGTTCTGTCTTAGACAGCCATCTATCTTGGTCTGTTGTTGCCAACAGCATCATGCGACACTTATCGAAACGAGGCGAGCAACCTATATGTTTCTTTTCGTCTTGCTTCGGGTGGGGTTTACAGAGCATCTTCTGTTACCAGAAAACCGGTGGGCTCTTACCCCACCTTTCCATCCTTACCTGCTAAAACAGGCGGTTTATTTCTGTTGCACTATCCTTAGAGTCGCCTCCACCGGCCATTAACCGGCACCCTGCTCTACGAAGCCCGGACTTTCCTCACCCATATTAGGCGCGACTGTCCAGCTTACTCACGAAAAATATTATACGCCATCCTTTTTCTATTGTCAAACCTTGAAACAACTTCCGCCCACAAATTCCTTAATCAAAGAATTATTGGGTATTTCAGACCCAGGTGCCGCCAAAAAATAATCCAAAAATTTAATCAACCGGTTTGCAGTAATGTATTCTTCTTGAGACTCATCAATGGCAAATAACAGCGGCTCTACATATTGTTTTAACACACTCAGTTCGTATATTGTTGCCGAATTAAAAATTGCATCCGCATTTTCTTGAAACGGGAAAATATTTTCTTCTTCACCCTTTGTCACCATATTCCAAGATTCGATGGTAGTAGCCGCATCTCTACCTCTAAACTGATTATCTCGAACCATACGACGGATCAAACGACTATCCGAAGTAGAAATACGATTATGGTCATCAAGGTTTAGTTGCGTTATGGCACTGATAAAAATTTTAAATTTATTTTGTTCGGGGATTTCTGAAGTCAACCTATCATTAAGCCCATGGATGCCTTCTATGACCAAAATCTCATCACGCTTTAGTTGAATGTAATTTCCTTGATACTCTCTCTTTCCCGCGGTAAAGTTAAAAGAAGGAATTTCAACCCTTCCCCCTGCAATCAAAGCTGTCAAGTCCTCATTCAATTGTTTCAAATCCAAGGCGTCGATGCACTCAAAGTTTTTATTCCCAAATTCATCTAACGGTGTCATCTCACGGTTCAAAAAATAATCATCCAACGATAGTTTATGAGGTTTCACACCAAGCGCCCTAAGCTGAATACACAAGCGGTTTGCAAAAGAAGTTTTACCCGAAGAAGAAGGCCCTGCAATCAAAACCACCTTCACTTCATCAATTTTTCGAAAAACTTGGTCTGCAATCTGCGCAACCTTCTTCTCATGCAATGCTTCATTGACACGAATGAGGTCACCAAATTCGCCTTTTGTCAAAATGTCGTTCAAATCTGCCACGGTAGAAACATCCATCAGCTTACACCATTCCAATTGCTCCATAAAAACAGAGCTGATTTTTTTGGGATCATAAAACGGCATAATTTTTTTTGGTTCTTTGGCATCAGGCATACGAATTAAAAACCCCTTTTCATATGGCATGAGCTCAAACACATCTAACACACCTGTTGATATGGGCATATATCCATAAAAATAATCGTATAACCCATCTAATTCATATAAATTTACAGTTGATGCACGACGAAAACGAAGAAGTTTTACTTTATCATGCATACATTGTTCTTTCATAATCTCGATGGCTTTGCTTTTATGGAAGGTATGCTTCAAAATAGGCATATCCGCCTTTACATATGCCTGCATTTTTTCCGAAAGTTCCTTCAAAAACGCATCGTTTATAGCAACCTCACTCTTTGCAACTTCGCAATATAAGTTCCCCCGCAAAGAATGTTCAATCGCCACAGATACATCTTTGCCCAACAAAGACGCAATCGCCTTTACCAATAAAAAGGAAATCCCTCTACCATACACCCGCATGCCTTCTTCGTTTGCTATATCAAAAAAAGTAATTGGCTCATTCTGATAAATCTTACTGCTAAGCTCTTTGAGCACATTACCCTGTCTTGCTACCATGACATTGCCTTGACATTGATCTTGAAGTTGTTTTGCCAACGTATCATAGCTGGTACCGTAGTCTACTGCCACACTCTTTCCCATTACATTAATCTGCAATTTTTCCAAAAAAATCTCCTCCTAGCCTAGTCAGTTTTATCATCAATATAAACCTTACCACTCCTAATGGGTTGTGAAGGTTATATTGTCCAAAATGTCTGTCCATTTATCTTAGATTGAACAATTTCCAAGTCCCAACCTTTTTCATTTGCTTCTTTTTGTAACATCTTGGCCAAAACAGGTAAAATAATTACTTCACTTGCATAATGGGTAATGTCTGCTGCACAAATCCCCATATTTAAGGCTCTTTGCGCCTCATGATATTTTATATCGGCACTCACATACACATCCGCACCAATTTTTTTCGCTTTGTCCATAAACTCTACGCCACTTCCAGCGCAAAGCCCCACACAGGAGATTTTTTGATTTGGATCTCCCACAAGATGAATGATTTGATCTAATCCCAGCTTTTCTTTCAATAACAATGCAAACTCGGAAAAACTCAGAGGTTGTGGCAATTTCCCAGCACGACCAATGCCCTCTTTTTTCCCTTTTTGTTCCACCGGATAGATATCATAGGCAACTTCCTCATAAGGATGTGCCTTTATCATTTCTTCTACTACCTTTTGCACATTTTTCACAGGAGCAATCGTTTCTAAACGAATTTCTTCCGCTTTCTCCAAGACGCCCACCTCTCCGATATAAGGCATAGTACCTTCCAAAGGCAAAAAGCTCCCCTCACCAAGGCTTTGGAAGGTACAATTTGCATACCTACCAATATGTCCCGCACCTGCATGGCACATGGCATCACGAACCGCGTCCAAATGTGTTTTAGGTACATAAGTGACAATTTTTTTTAAATCTTCCACCCAAGTTTCTTCCAAAATCTGCACATCTAAAAGGCCAATCAAATCAGCCAATACATCGTTGATGCCACCCCTTGCGATATCCAAATTGGTATGGGCAGATAATGCCGCAATCTTATTTTCAATCAACTTATAAATCTGTCTGCCAAGCGGATCATTTTTGGTAATACTGTTTATTTTCTTAAAAAGCAACATCGGATGATGGGTTAAAATCATATCTGCTTTTATTTCAACTGCTTCATCTATGACAGGCTCTAATACATCTAATGCAAGTAAAACCTTTTTCACCACTTGTTCCCTATCTCCAATGGCAAGACCGGTGTTATCCCAACTTTCGGCAAGCTCGCTTGGTGCAACACCTTCCATAAAAGCCATAATTTCTTTTACTGTTGCAAGCATCGTAACGCCTCCTCGATTAATTTTTGTTTTTCTTGTACCTCACCTAAACGTTCCTTTGCACCTTCTGTATTGCTTTTAAGTAATTTTTCTTCCACCAAATGATAGCTTTTCGCTTCCATCTCTAACAATTGTTTTAGCAAAGGCTCTTTTTTATCTAACACTTTTTTTCCATACATATATTCAATTTCGTTAGAATAGCTTTCTTTTCCCAAAACGCAACGCATTATGGTGTAAAACTTCCCATCATCTTGTATCAAAAGCTCAGTTTCAATCAAAAACCCAATAGAATGAAGATATCGCCTTACATAAGGCAAATCACTTTGGGGTGCCAAAATCAATTCCTTTAACGACGCCACCACCT
>JBKEAS010000309.1:0-5656 GCA_047972635.1 Anaerotignum sp. | reverse complement strand
TGAACCCAAACAAACCTGTTGAAATGATGGGAATGGGACGAGTGAGTGTGAATGGCGTGGAAGAAAATAAAATGAGAACATTAATGGGATTGTCTTTAAAGGGCTGAGAGGAGAGATTTTTTTATGGGAAATGGTATTGCATTGGCAAAAAATTACACAAATTTAATTGATGAGGTTTATAAAACAGCTTCGGTAACGGCGGATTTAATCAGTGACAGCAACATGATGAAGGCTGGCGGGAATGGTAATGAAATTTTATATCCGCAAATTAGTGTTTCTGGTTTAGGTAATTATGACAGAAGCAGCGGTTATACAAACGGCTCGGTAGATGTGGTTTGGAAAACGGCAACATTTAACTACGACAGAGGGACAAAGCTTTCTATTGATGCTATGGATGATGCTGAAACATTTCAAGTTGCCTTTCATATGGCAGGAGCCACATTACAACGAGAAAAGGTTGCGCCGGAAGCGGATGCGTTTACCTTTGCAACTTTAGCAGCAACAGAGGATATTTCTATTGCTACACCGGCTAGTTTTGCAACAGCAGAGGCTTTTTTAGAGGCTTTGCTAGCGGCAAAGGGCAAAATGGACGAGGATGAAGTTCCGGAAGAAGGCAGAGTCTTATATGCAACACACGCTCTTTTGAATAGCGTTATGGCTTTGGATACGACAAAATCCAAAGAGGTTTTAAGTAGTTTTGAGGTGATCAGAAAAGTGCCACAAAGTCGCTTTTATACTGCAATTGATCTTTTCGATGGCAAGACTGCAGGGGAAGAATTGGGCCACTATAAAAAGTGAGCAACTGAAAAGGATATTAACTTTATGATTGTACATAAGGGAGCGGTAATTAAGTTTGACAAGCACGTTGTGGGTGATGTAATTGATCCTTCTGGAAATCCTGATGCTGACAGTTATATTGTTAAGTACCGTAAATACGGAATTGTTGATGTTTACAAAAACAAGGTGGCTGGTATTTATTTGTCTCACAAGGAATAAGAAGGAGAATTTTAATGGCAAAAATGATTGGGCTTGGGATTAGAAATGAGAAGGATTCGGCGGAGTTTGATCGTTTTGCTGGAGAGAAGATATGCCTTCAAACAGAAATTGACAAAATTAATAAAGAAAATAAAGAATTGAAAAAGAAGCTTGGATTGTTGAAAAAGGAAGATGAGAAGTCTGAATTTTCTAAACAAACGGAGCGGGCGAAGTAAGAAAGGGGGTATGGGCGATGGCTTATGCGACCTATAAATTTTACGTTGAAAGCTTTGGGGGTGATGCCATCCCTGAAGCTGATTTTAACCGCTTTTCAAAGCGGGCATCGGAATACATTGATATGGTCACTTTTGGACGAGCAGCTACTTATGCAGATGAGATGGATTTATTAAAAAAGGCTTGCTGTGCTGTGGCGGAAGCGTACAAACTTAATGAAGAAGGTGGCGGCGTTGTAGCGGAAAGTGTTGGAAAAATTACTAGGAATTACGCCGCAAGCGTTAGCAATACCCCAACAGAGCAAGAACGTCTTTCTATTGCTGTTTGTTGCTATTTATTACCAACAGGACTTTTGTTTTTGGGGGTGTAGGTGAATGAAGTCAAATGAGGTATGCACGATTTTTAACAGGATTTATGATCCCATATACCGTAAGTATATTTTGCAACCGACGGTAGCTGAAGGAGTTTTTTGGCAGGAGAAGATAGGTGCAAGCTTTAGCAAGGAAGAAGGGATGCATGGGTCTAATGAGGTTAGTATTATTATTCCTTTTGGGGCTAAATTCACCAGGGATTTTGCAGTTACCGAAGATTTTGAGGAAAACCCAAATGCATATTTTACATTGCGTCCTGAAGATAAAATAATGAAGGGAGTTTCGTCAGGGAGAAGCCTTACTATCTTATCAGTTAGTAGATTTGACTATGGTAGCAAGGGGTTGCAACACTGGGAGGTGGTTGCAAAATGAGTTTTTCGGTCAAGATTATAAACGTGGAAGAATTAAAAAAGAAGCAAGGCTTGGGCGTTGAGGGCAGGATACAAAGATATATAGACCAAGAGGTAATACGCTATATGGAACCTTTTACACCACGTAATTCTGGGGCATTACAAAGAAGTGCTTATGCAAAAAATGGAGAGGTGGTGTACACTGTTCCGTACGCAAAATTTCTTTACTATGGGAAGGTGATGGTTAGCCCTAGCAGTGGATCTCCTTGGGCAAAAAGCGGAGAAAGCAAGCTTTTAACTCAAAGAAAGCTACAATTTAAAGGTCAACCTACCAGAGGTGCTTATTGGTTTTTACGGATGAAAGTGCAATATGCAAACAGGATTTTAAAGGAGGTGAGCAGGTTGAATGGACACTAAAAGTTTAACAGAATTTGTTAGGGAGTATATTCTTTCTTGCCCTTTTTTAAAAAATGGTGCATTTCATGTGGATTATCTTGGGATTTGTCCAACGGAATACAGCATTGACGGCGTTCCGACAAAAAAAGAAATTAAAACATACATTGATGGAAGTGCACTGTGTCAGTTTGTATTTACCTTTGGTAGTGTAGAAGAATATGGTTCTGATGTGGAGACGAATTTAAAAAACAGCGGATTTTATGAGAAATTTGCGACGTGGTTAAAACAAAAAACGCAGAAGAAAGAGCTTCCATATTTAGGGAGTGAACGAGAAGCGCTACGCATTGAGGCGGAAAATGAGGGTTATGTGATTGACACACATGAAAATGCGGCAAGGTATCAGATACAATGCCGTTTGATTTATTTTGAAAAGGGGGAAATATAATATGATGAACGAAACAGTGATGAGGCATCAAATTGCAGATTATTTAAATACAGGAACGCAGGAAGTGCCGAAATTTGCATTGATGGGAGTTGGGTTTAACACTTTGGATGAAAATCCAAATGCACAGACAGATGGGAAAACATATATCCATCAAAAAGCTCAGACAAGTCAAATTAAAAATTATCAGACGCAGTTTCCGTTTGACACGGATTTGATTGCATCTGAGGAGGCGGTTATGGCTCTATATGATATTGGGAGAAACCAAAAAACAGGAGCCGAGGCTGAATTGGAATATGTTCGAGTGGAACTTTTTAAGCCAGATGACACGTTGGAGAACACTTTTATGGCAAGAAAATTTAAGGTGGCAATAGCTGTGGCGGGAATTGCAGGTGCTGGTGGTGAAAGTGTTAAAGTAACCGGAACACTTCATGGGGTAGGAGATCCTGTGTATGGAACATTTAATACCACAACAAAAACCTTTTCAGAAGCATGAATTTTAAGGTAGGGAGATTTTTATGAGTACGTTTCAAAAGCGAAAAACTAGTCGGGAGGTAAAGATTTTTGGGCAAAGGTATTTAGTTGACTTTGGAAGGGACAACATACCATCTGTTTTCAAACAGGTACAAGAGGGAATTGAAAAAATTCAGCAAGAGGAAGCTTCTTATTTGGGGCAGGCACATTTTGATGTCAAGATAAATAGAGAAAAGGAGTTATTAAAAAAAGCGATTGGTGAAATTATACTTTCTTCAGAAATGGTGGAGACTATGTTTGATGACGAGGATACACTCGTTTTGCACAGAGATATCTATGCTTTTTTGGTGGAAGAATATATTGAGGTTATGAGCAAAAAATCTCCCTATGACATAGAAAGGATTGAGGGTCATAAATCTTTTGATTGATCCGTTGCCACAAAAAATATATATCGATGAGAAGGAATATCCTATTCGTTGGGATTTTCGGGTTGGGATTTTATATGAATTATTAATGATGGACGAAGAAGTGGAGGGGGCTGAAAAGCCTCTTCTTGCTTTACGATTGTTTTACCCGGAGATACCCGAAAATTGGAAGATGGCATTGGATGGGATACAGTGGTTTTATCGTGGCGGAGAAGAAAAAAAACATCTTACAAAAAAGAGAGGGCGAAAAAAGCGAGAGAGGATTTATTGTTTTGAACAAGATGATGCTTTTATTTACAGTGCTTTTTTTGAACAATATGGATTGGATTTGACCAAGGAATATGATCTGCACTGGTGGAGATTTCGTGCTTTATTTCAAGGACTTGGGGAGGATACGGCTTTTTCAAAAGTAATGGGCTATCGTGCAATGGAAATAAGTGATTCTATGGGAAAAGAAGAAAAGGAATTTTACAAAAGAATGAAAGAGACATATCGTCTTTCGAACGGGAAAGCAGAAGAAGAAAAAATTTTGGCAATTGAGAATGCTCTTTTATCGGGTGGGGATTTATCAAATTTATTATGAAATGAGGTGAGATAAATGGCATATAGTTATGATGGTTATTTGACTTTTGGGACAAAGGTTGATGAAAGTGGTTTTGACAAAGGCATTGCGGATATGACGAATTTAGCAAATCTGAGTGCAAAGGCGGTGGAGGCTAGTGTGGCGGGGGCGACAGGGAATGTTTCTATTTTTTCGTTGGCGATAGGAAAAAGTTTAGAAAAAATAACGGCACAAGCATTGGAATTTGGAAAAGCGTTCACTAGCAGTGCAAATGATGGATCCGCAGAAGCTGAAAGAGCGATGAGCCAATTGGAAAAAACGGTGCTTTCCATCTCAAATACATCTTTACAAAAGGCAAAAGAAGGTGCCGTTTCTTATAAAGAGCTGGGGGCACTTTATTTAAAGTACATGAAAGATGGAATAGATGATCAAACGGATGCTACGATTTCTAGCATGGAATGGCAGATTGATCGAAGTGTAACGGCTTTTGTTGAATTTAATAAAAAGGCCTCGCCTCAATTTCGTAAGGCTGCCAATGAATTGATGGTTCTTTATAAAGACACTTTAAAAGATGGAGCGGATGAGGCATACAGGCTAATTGAAACGAGGATTACAGACATTACCAATGAGGCTCAAAAGCAATATGACGAGCTTATTAAACAGCGTGAGCAAATGGAAGAAAAGTTATCTGACTATGGGGAATTGTTTTCACGTGAAGATGATGGCGAAGTCAAGGTTGAAAACCTAGATAGTCAAATCAAGTATTTAGAAAAATATATGGAAATTTTGGATGAGCTTAAGGAAAAGGGGATTTCCGAGGGGTTACTTAATGAAATATTAGGGATGGATATTGAAGATGGAGTGGCATTTGGGGATGAGCTCTTAGCAAAAAGTGACACCTTTTTACAGAAATATTCAGAAGATTGGGAAGAAAAGCAAGAACTTGTAAAAGAATTTGCTAGAAAATTTTATGAGGATGAGTTGGAGATTTTGGAAGAAAAATTTACTTCTGAAATGGAAAAGGCTTTGGTAGACATACCTTCTATATGTCAGGGAGTGGGTGTTGATGCCATGCAAGGCGTAATTGTGGGGATGGAGAGCCAAAGGGCCGATGCAGTTGCGACAGCAAAAAGCATTGCAGATGCAATCATTGCTGAATTAAAACGCGCCACGGAAACGGCAAGTCCGTCGAAAAGGGCAGCAAGAGAAGTTGGTAAGCCCATCACGCAAGGTGTGATTAAGGGAATGAAGGATGCGTATGACCCAAAGGAAATGGAGCGTTATGCTGACCGTATGATTGCGGATGTGGGGCAAGCACAAACGAAGGCTGCACAAAATGTTTCATATCTAAATACGTCAAATGTGGTAAGTAGTTCGACCTACAACGGCGGAGATTTTATACTGAAAATTGAAAAGATGGTAAACGA
>JBKEAS010000270.1:0-2541 GCA_047972635.1 Anaerotignum sp. | reverse complement strand
ATTTGAATGTCAACACCGACAAGTCCTAAAACTTCATTCGTTTCTGGATCAATAATAGGTGCGAAAGTCGATAGGTAGTTATCTCCCCAACTTTCATAATATTCAAAACCACTATTCGACGGTTCTTTTGTTTCGAATGCTTCTTTAGCATACTCGCCCATTTCATATACGGTGCCAATCGGCGTTGAATTTTTATCACCTAACGGTACACAATCAATGATAAATTTTATCTCATTTTCGTTATACCAGTCAACAGTATAAATATAAGCAAGCATTGATCCACTTGCTATATCATTAAAAGCCGCGTAAGTATCCTTGTAAAATTTTGATTCCGTATCATATGTTTCTAATAAATCCCTGTATTCCTCCGCAGATTCCTCAATCATACTCGCCATAGAAAATGCAATCGTTTCGGCACTAACACGATATGTATTCTCTATTTCTACTTTAGCTGTTGTGTAAAATAAATATGTGCAAACGCATAATATAAAAGCTAAAATTAGTACCATAATAGCATTAAATTTCGATGTATATTTCTTCTTATGCAAATTCATGTAAATTCATGTCAATCCTTTTCCAAATATGTTATGTTAAGATTATTATATGAGTAAATAGGTAAATTGTCAATTGAAATGATTTCAAAAAAACACAAAAAAAGACTACAAAAACTTAAAATAACTAGTACGCAATCCTTTTTTACAATGGCATTATATTTTTTAAAAAAACCGTTTGCGAACTCCAACCACGCCGTCATTTTTTAGCCATTCCCCTCTAATTTGATAACATGGGCACATCTTTATATAAGCCCCCTCCTATATCCTCACCCTGCTTTTCAAGGCAATTACGCTAGAAAACTCTCCATTTATTTACATATTATCAACCTTTTACCCCCTCTCCTAATTTTTTGTGATATTATAATTTTACTAGATACTTCAAATTACATCGATTTGCAATTGAGCATCATCATCTTCTCTGTTATATAGTAAAAACAAAAATATTTGTTAATTCATTCCAAAATCATACGTAGTTTGTATGAAATGCTCATCTTATAGAATATAACTTACACTAACACACAAATACAAAAGCGGCATTCACAATATTATGCAAACACCGCCTTCTCTTTGTCAGATATAACAATCTAATTTATTGCTCCATCTGCCTACCTAAAAATCCAGCCGCAGTCTGAGCAAGCTTGCCTTCTACTTCGCCCATTTTTTTGTCTTTTGAAAGAAATACAATAGCCCCCATCGCATCACCCTCGGCAATAATGGGTGTAATCAATTCGTGATTATACCCTTCCAAACTCTCGTCATCCAAAATAGGTATGAAATGATTGTCGCTTTTTTCTGCTACCAAAGTCGTTCTATTGTTAATGCATTCTTCCATTTTAGAGCTAATATGCTTTTCAAATAAATCTTTCTTCGACCCACCAGATACGGCAATAATCTGATCTTTGTCAACAATACAAGTCACATGACCAACGCTTTGTGCCAAAGACTCTGCATACTCTTTTGCAAATACACCTAATTCACCAATCGGTGAGTATTTCTTTAAGATAATTTCGCCTTCTCTATCCGTAAAAATTTCCAAAGGATCACCTTCCCTAATCCGCAATGTACGGCGAATTTCCTTGGGAATAACCACCCTGCCTAAATCATCTATTCTTCTTACAATTCCTGTCGCTTTCATATATAATTCCTCCATTTACAAATAATCTTGCAAAAATCAATTTCTTTCGTACTTGTATTATTTGTAAAAGAATCGAAATTATACCTCTCCATATTTTTCAATATTTTTTTACATATCTTTTTTGCTAAAATAAAACCCGCTATATCCGTCCTTCTTTTGCAATATAATATATGTTAGTTATCTACCTTCCATAATCCTCCATATCCTTCACTTTTATAAAATAAAAAAGTGCTTTGATTTTTAAAAATCAAAGCACTTCGATTAACTTTTATTCTGCCTTACCATCTCTGCTCATCAAGTCAAGCACAGCCTGTTCAATGTTTTTGTCGGTGAATAAAACATCAGAAACAGTACTAGAAATAGGCATCTCTACGTCATACTTTTGTGCCAACTGACAGGCAACCTGAACTGTATTCACGCCCTCTACTACCATTTTAATCTCTGCAAGTGTTTCTTCCAATGTTTTCCCTTGACCCAATAAAATACCAGCCCTGCGGTTTCTTGAGTGCATACTCGTACACGTTACAATCAAATCGCCAATGCCAGAAAGTCCTGCAAATGTCTCCGCCTTACCACCCATAGCCACGCCAAGACGTTTCATTTCTGCAATCCCACGTGTCATAAGTGCTGCCTTTGTATTATCACCAAATCCCAATCCATCCGAAGCTCCTGCAGCAAGTGCCATAACATTTTTGAGTGCCGCCCCAATTTCTACTCCAATCACATCCGTATTGGTGTATAAACGAAATCTAAGGTTCATAAATTCCTCTTGAACCATCTTCGCCACTCCCAAATTTTCAGAAGCAATCAAACAAGTTGTCGGAATGTTTCTGGCCACTTCTTCTGCATGGC
>JBKEAS010000208.1:0-2372 GCA_047972635.1 Anaerotignum sp. | reverse complement strand
CTTTGACGACTTCTTCCAATATGATGGTATTCACTTGAGTAATGCAGGATATGCCTTGCTATATCCTCTTATTCACGAAACAATAGCAAATCTTACAAAAAAATGATTTTTGATTTCTAAAGATAATTTAGAAGTAACACTTAGAAGTAAGCCTTCCATGCGTTACTTCTTTTTATATGTTCATAGTTCACTTCAATATATTCCTTTGCCTAATTCTAGCATATATTGTGTGACACCAAGGTTCCAGTTTTTTTCTGGTCTAAACAAAGAAGTTGAAAAATATTCAGCTAAGGAGAAAGATAATGCCTCCCCAATGGTGTTTATATTGTCTTTAATCCATCTGGCATCTTCTTCATTGTCGTTGTATCCAAGCTCTATCAAAACTGCAGGGATTTTTGTACAGGTCAATTCCTTTATGGTCATTGTAGGAATTTTTTTCATTGTACTTTTAATATCATAAATATTTTTTAAATTTTTTATCACACAATCAGCCAATTCCTCGCTATATGGATTTCCGATAAAATAGAAAACATTTATCCCTCGCATAGAACCAGAGAAGGTAGGCGGAGCGGTGGTTGTATGAATAGAAACATACACATCATAATCGCCACCATTGACATAACTTATCACCTGAGATAATGTCATTGATGCTTCATTTCGCGAAAATTCAATTGCCGATGAAAGAAGTGTTGGCTCCATCGCATCGGCAATTAAATTTACATATTCTTGTTCTGTCCCGCCGTCTATAAAATGATTATAATTTTCCAAAGAGGGACTAAGGTATACCCTAGGCATAAAATCTCCTCCACTTTTATTATTACTTTATGAAAAAAGTGGATAAACGGAACATTATCCTTTAAATTAGGACAAAAGACTTTTTTTGTATATCGTAAAAATATCATCTTTTTCAACAGCAAACGGAAATGATGCCAACTTAAGTGGATTTTCAAACACACGATCAGTAAAATCAGCAATTTCCTCTAAAGAAAAATTTTCAGACGTGTCTAATACTTCATCCAAAAATTCGCCCATTTCTTCTATTGTTTTCATATCCAAACATTCCAAAAATTTCGATATTTTCTCATATCCTTTCGGAAACAACTCTAAATATGCCTTCATAACCAAACCATTTGCTCTGCCATGTGCAATTCCCTTGTCGTAAGTCAAAAAATATCCTATGTAATGCGGGATGGATGTAGCAGTCTGTGCAATGGCAACACCGGCAAAAGCGGATGAAAGCAAAAGTTTATCTCGCACTTCTTCTGAGTAAACCCTTGTTTTTAAGGCTGGCATACATTCTTTAAACAAAGAAAGTCCCTTCTCTACAATTCTTTCACTCATATAATTAGAATTTACAGATAAATAACTTTCTATCAAATGACTTAGCGCATCAACTGCTGTGTTATTTGTAATTTCAGCCGAAAGGCTATCCATATACTTAGGATCCAAGAATGAAACTTTAGGGAAAACTTTTTGTATAATAGAACCTTTTTGTCGTTTTTCATGAATAGTCAAAATAGAATACGGCGTAACCTCTGACCCCGTACCTGCAGTGGTTGGAATTGCAACCACTGGCATTACTTTTACATGAGGCTTGGTAAACAATATATCCACATCTTCTTTTGGATTTGCAACCAAAACAGCAATTGCCTTTGCTGCATCCATCGGAGAACCGCCACCAATCCCAATGAAAAAATCAGCCTTTTCTGAAATAGCCCTACTAGCTGCTTTTTGGACTGTTTCTATCGCAGGGTTTTCTTCTATCTCATCAAACAAAACCCAAGGTATGTTCAACGTATCTAAAGCCTCTGTGACATCTTTTTGTGCTCCATTTTTTTTTGCAGAATTACGTCCTGTAACCAGCATTGCTTTGCTTCCCATTGATAAAAGCACATCTCTTTTTGCTAAAACACATCCACGCCCAAAAAAAGTATCCGTTGGCATAAAAAATTTAAACTCGTCCATGATAACCCTCCTATTGATTAAAATTTAAAATCATACCATTCCCATTCTGTGTTCATAATAGATTCCAGATCATCACTAACATCACCAGAAAGTTCAAATGTCACCTCAAAATCATGATACCGTTCTCCTTCAATGGTGGCAATCCCAGAAATGATATATTTTCTACCTTCACCCTCAACAAATTCGCCCTCTAAAATAAGATCATCCTCCTCTATGAAAATCTTATTTAATTCTTGTTCCTTTTGTTCGTTTGTAAAATAAAGCTTCATAAACTATGCCCCTTTCATTTTTCTATCTTTAATCATATATTGGTGCATATTCTCTTTTTTATATTATCACCTGATTATTCATGTTACAAGAAAATTTACTACTTCCATTCATTTTAAAATTAGTGTATACTTTTTTGA
>JBKEAS010000263.1:0-3021 GCA_047972635.1 Anaerotignum sp. | reverse complement strand
CATTTGGCTTCAAATTCTTGAATATGTGCACTATCTAAGAGCATAATTCGACACAAATCTGTGGTTGCTTCGGTTGCAAAAATTTCTCCACGAAACCCATTTTTATATAGCAATGGAATTAGGCCAGAATGGTCGATATGTGCGTGAGAGAGGAAAATATAATCAATAGAAGATGGTGGCACAGGGATTTCTTGGTTTTCGTACACATCATGCCCTTGCTCCATGCCATAATCAAGAAGAATATTTTTTCCACAAGCTTCGATATAATGACAGCTACCAGTCACCTCGTGCGTAGCACCTAAAAACACTAATTTCATGTAAATTCCTCCTTAAGTGGACATACTTAAAAAAGTACATTTATTTTCAGTATATCCCAATTTATACCATATAGCAAGATAGCTCTTTTTGCTGAATAATAGATATATCTTGCCAAAATAAGGGATCTTTCTATATGGAAAAGAATGGTTAGATGGTATATAATATGGGTAAATGGAATATTTGAGAAGAAACTTGTTTTTGTGACAATGATGTGGCATATATTAAAAAAATGAGATGAGGTGAGCGTATGAAAACGACAGATTTATATGATATCTTGCAAATTGTAAATGGTGAGCATACTGATCCTCATCGTGTGTTGGGGATGCATGAGATTGTTCTCAAGGAAAAGACTGCTATTTCTGTTCGGGCTTTTTTGCCTCATGTTCGTGAAGTTCGTGTCATAGATATGAGAGAAAAAAAGAAGAATACGAGAAACGATTATGAGATGATGAAAATTCATGATGCTGGTTTTTTTGAAGTGACGATACAAAATAGCCATAGATTTCCGTATATGCTGTCCTTTACCGATTATAATGAAAACACTTGGGAAAGTTACGACAGCTATTCTTTTTTACCCACCATTTCGGAGTATGACCGGTATCTTTTTGGTGCAGGAAATCATTATGAAATTTATGAAAAAATGGGCGGACGGTTATTAAAGCATGAGGGTGTTTCTGGGGCTGCGTTTACTGTTTGGGCACCCAATGCAAAAAGTGTCAGTTTGATTGGTAGTTTTAACCAGTGGGACACCCGTAGGCATAGGATGCGTCGTTTAGGTGTTTCTGGAATTTGGGAAATTTTTATTCCACACTTAGTTGAAAATGACCAATATAAATTTCATATCATACAGTGTGATGGGAAGGCTGTGGACAAGGCGGACCCTTATGCAACATATGCGCAGCTAAGACCAGAGACTGCCTCTGTGCTTTATGATATGAAAAAATATAGATGGAAAGACAAACGGTGGGTGACAGCCAAAGGCAAGAAAGATGTATTGGCTTCACCTATGAATATTTACGAGGTGCATCTGGGATCTTGGATGCGTGTTCTGGAGGAGGATCATCGGTTTTTAAGCTATATGGAACTTGCGGACAAACTGGTGGCATATGTAAAAGAGATGGGCTACAATTACATTGAACTCTTACCTGTATTGGAGCATCCTTTTGATGGCAGTTGGGGATATCAGGTGACGGGATATTTTGCACCTACGAGTCGTTTTGGTACACCTGATGAATTTAAGTATTTGATTGATTGTTGCCATAAGGAAAAAATAGGTGTGATTTTGGATTGGGTGCCGGCACATTTCCCAAAGGACGCATTTGGACTTGGCAGGTTTGATGGAACGGCTTTATATGAACACGCCAACCCTTATCTTGGAGAGCACCCACAATGGGGCACCTATATGTTTAACTATGGCAGAAATGAAGTGAGTAATTTCTTGATTAGTAATGCGTTATTTTGGATTAGAGAGTATCATATAGACGGATTACGGGTGGATGCGGTTGCATCTATGCTATACCTAGACTTTGGAAAAGAAGATGGGCAATGGTTGCCCAATCAATATGGCGGTAGCGAAAATTTGGAAGCTGTTGAATTTTTGAAACATATGAATGCTATCGTTCACCAAAGAGAGCCTCATGCACTGATGATTGCGGAGGAGTCTACCTCATGGCAAGGTGTGACAAAGGATGTGAAAGAAGGCGGATTGGGTTTTGATTTAAAGTGGAACATGGGATGGATGAATGATGTTCTCTTTTATATGAAACATGACCCATTATTCCGAAAAGAGCATCACAACCGTTTGACCTTTGGCATGGCATATCATTATTCAGAGAGTTTTATGTTGGTGCTTTCGCACGACGAGGTGGTACATGAAAAAAGCTCTATGGTTGGCAAAATGCCTGGAGACGATTGGCAAAGATTTGCAAATCTTCGTCTTTCATATGGGTTTATGTTTGCCCATCCTGGCAAAAAGCTATTGTTTATGGGTGGAGAATTTGGCCAGTATCAAGAATGGTGTGAAGCAAGAAGTTTGGACTGGCACTTGTTGCAGTATGCCGACCACAAGCAAATGCAGGCTTATGTGAAGGCTTTGAATATGTTGTATTTAAAAAAAGATGCACTATGGGAAGAAGATTTTCACCCGCACGGATTTGAGTGGATTGATTGTGATGATAGAGACCGCTCTGTTGTTTCTTTTATTCGTCGAAGTAAAGATAAAGAGCTATACTGCATTTGCAATTTCACCCCTGTTTTTCATGATGCGTTTCGACTTGGGGTGGAAAAGGCGGGGAATTACAAAGAAATTTTCAATAGCGACGACAGGATTTTTGGGGGCAGTGGCATAGAAAATAGTGGGAAGATAGAAACAAGCGAAATGCCTTGGAACCGCTATAGCCAAAGTATTGAGCTGAAAATTCCGCCTCTTGCCATGATTATTTTGGAAAAAGCGGAAAATAGGAAAAAGAATGTCGTATATAAAGAAAACAATTGATGCTACAAATCGATATATTGTGGTTTTAAGGGGGAAGAAACTGCTAAATATAGAGTGATAAATTTTTATTGCTAAAAATAAGGTTTGTTGTATTGACGGTTGTTGGTTTTTTGTGTATAATTCTTAAATGTATGGTAAGAGGCGAATCTGGCGTGGTTTTACCAACTGCAACAAACGATTCTCGCATCTGGAGGGAGGGAAATTCATGT
>JBKEAS010000136.1:0-3920 GCA_047972635.1 Anaerotignum sp. | reverse complement strand
CCCATCACGATAAAGCATTGCTGAAGCAATGCCTTTTTCCATACCACTAACGACTGTCATTCCGGATAAACCGATCTCCTCCACGCAAATATAATGAAGATTTGGATAAAAAACTTGTGTTATGGTCTGCACATCATTTTGCAGTTCATGTCCTCGAAGAATATAGTGTATCATTTAAAATCCCTTTACTTAAAATAATCTTTCACTATCAAGCAATAATGTAATTGGCCCATCGTTTATGAGTGCAACTTTCATATCCGCTTGAAACTGGCCTGTTTCCACCTTTTTAATCGGCATCTGTTTTGCTTTTTCACATAACCTTGCAAAAAGACCAGATGCAACCTCTGGTGACGCTCCGCTAGAATACCCAGGTCTCCTACCTTTTCTGGAATCTCCGTATAAGGTAAAATTCGGAACAATCAACAATTCCCCCGCAACATCTAGTAAAGATAAATTCATTTTCTGGTTTTCGTCCTCAAAAATACGAAGGTTCACCACTTTATCCAGCATATATTCCATGGTTTTTTCATCATCAGACTCAAGCATGCCAAAAAGAACCATAATTCCTTTGCCAATTTCACCAATCACCTGACCCTCTACCGTAACACTCGCTTCCGTCACTCTTTGCAATACGGCACGCATAAAATCACCCTTCCCTATTTTTATCCAGAAACACGTTCCACCTCTATAACATCTTTTACACCCTTAATACGTTTTTTAATTCTCACAAGTTGGTCTTTTGTTTTAATTTCCAAAGTAATATTAAAAATCGCTAGCATTTCCTTGGTTGTGCGAATATTAAATCCTTTGATTGCAATATCCTCGTCTGCCAAAAGTCGGCTAATCTCAAAGGTAAGTCCATTTCGATCATGCGCAGTCACTCTGATTTCTGCCAAGTAGGATGCCGATAACACATCACCGTGGGCGTATTGTGCCTCCCATTCTGCATTTATCAAACGGCCTCTGTCATCCTCATCAAGGTTCATCACATTAACACAATCTGTTCGGTGAATTGTCACACCACGGCCTCTTGTAACAAAGCCTATGATTTCGTCACCGGGAACCGGGCTACAACATTTTGAAAAACGCACTGCAACATCCCCAACACCTTCAACCACAATGCCACTTTTGCTTTTTTTCTTTCTTGGAATCGGTTTGTTGTCAACCGTCTTTTCAATCTCTTGTAAAATTTCTTCTGCCGTTTGTGTTTTCCGTTTTAACCTCAAAAATTCATCTTTTAAACGATTGACAATTTGACCTTCCTTAATACCACCATAGCCAACAGCAGCCATAATGGCATCCCAATTTTTAAAGTCATATTTATTCATTACCAACTCCATCCATTCAGGACGCAAAAGGTCATTAGATGCAAATCCTTTTTTCTTCATGTCGTTGGCAATCATTTCTTTTCCACGAAGGATATTTTCATCTTTTTCTTCTTTTTTAAACCATTGCTTAATTTTCGTTCTCGCCTGAGAGCTCTTTACTAAAGAAATCCAGTCCCTACTAGGTCCTCTGGAATTTTGCGAAGTCATAATTTCTACAATATCCCCATTTTGAATATTATAATCAATCGTAACCATCTTGCTGTTGACCCTCGCTCCAACCATGCGATTTCCTACAGCAGAGTGAATCATATACGCAAAGTCAATGGGTGTTGAGCCCTTGGGCAATGGGATCACATTACCTTGGGGGGTGAACGCATAAACCTGCGTGGTAAATACATTGAAATCCAATTTAATGGTATCTAAATATTCCTTATTATCGGACATATCTCTTTGCCATTCCAGAATTTGACGCAACCACGCAAGCTTTGCTTCTTCCGTCTGCTCGGCATCTTCTCCTGTCTTGCCCTCTTTATATTTCCAATGGGCAGCAATACCATACTCACTGGTACGATGCATATCAAATGTACGAATTTGAATTTCAAAAGGCTGTCCGCCCGTCCCAATCAGTGTATTATGCAAAGATTGGTACATATTGGGTTTAGGCATGGCAATATAATCTTTAAATCTACCCGGCATAGGTGTATACATCGTATGGGCAATTCCTATAGCTGCATAACAATCCTTAATACTCTCTACAATAACTCTAACTGCAAACAAGTCATAAATTTGGTCCAAATTTTTATTTTGGTTCACCATTTTTTTATAGATACTAAAAAAGTGCTTGCTCCTACCCTCTACCTTACCTGCAATTCCGGATTCAGCCAGCTTCGTATTCAAAGCTGTAACAATCTCTGTTACAAAGGTTTCACGCTCTATGCGCTTCTTTTCAATTTTTCCTGCTAAGTCAAAATACGCCTCTGGATTCAAATACTTAAAACAAAGATCCTCCAATTCAGTACGAATTTTGGAAATACCCAATCTATGTGCTAGTGGTGCATAAATATCCAAAGTTTCTTGGGCTTTTTCCTGCTGTTTTGCAGGTGTCATATAGTTTAATGTACGCATATTGTGCAATCTATCTGCCAATTTTATCAAAATAACACGAATGTCTTTTGCCATAGCAAGAAACATTTTACGATAATTTTCCGCTTGAATTTCTTCCTTTGTCGTATAGGAAATTTTTCCCAATTTGGTGACCCCATCAACCAAGCTTGCAACTTCTTCGCCAAATGTCTGGGCTATGTCCTCATGGCTATATTCGGTATCTTCAATCACATCATGAAGCATACCTGCGACAATGGTTTCCATGTCTAATTCTAGTTCCGCTAAAATATAAGCAACTTTTAAGGGATGGATTATATATGGCTCGCCTGATTTCCTCTTTTGGTCTTTGTGTGCATCAACCGTCACTTCATAAGCCTTATCTAACAAACTATAATCTTTGGACGGACGATATGCTTTGATACACTCTAACAACTCTTGATACAATTGTTCTTCTACTGCCATGTCCATCACCTCCCTATATTTTCAATTTATGTATTCCTATTTGCACATAATTCCAAAAAATCTGTAACCTTAATTATACCTTGGTATTCCCATATTTACAAGAATTTTCTCTTATTTCAGCAAGCCCTTATCATACTTCAAACCCAATATTCTCTCCAAACTTTCATCTAACCTTGTTTGGGTAATTCTTCCCTGTTCGAGTGCCTCCAATAATGCCTCATATGCCACATCCAAATCAGCCGGCATCAGCACAATGTCAACCCCCGCCAAAACAGATAAAACACTAGACTCTCCAACGCCGTAATATTGTGTAATTGCTTGCATATTCATAGCATCCGTAATTGCAACACCCTGAAAATTCAACTCATTTCGTAATAATTGAACCGCTTCGGCGGAAAGACTGGCAGGTAACCCATCAGAAGTTGCACTTGGCGTTTGAATATGTCCAATCATAACCAAGTCAACACCTTCATCAATCGCCTTTGCAAATGGGACAAATTCAACCGTTCTTAGTCTGTCCAAATCATGAGTTACAAAAACCTCCCCATAATGACTATCCGTTTGCGTATCCCCATGCCCTGGAAAATGTTTCACCGTTGCACTAACACCCGTAGCTTGTAGCCCTTGAATAAAAGCACAAACCATCTCTGCCGTTTTTTCCGGATCATCAGAATAGGAGCGAATACCAATAACAGGATTTTCAGGATTTGTATTTATATCTGCAACCGGAGCAAAATCCACATTCACCCCCATGCTCAGCAAAGTCTCCCCAATAGAACGCCCCGCTTCTTTGGCTTCGTAATCCTGGTCCATCTCTCCGGCAGAAGGCATGCTCGTATGCGCGATGTTACTCTTATCCAGCCTAGAAACCAACCCGCCTTCTTCGTCGATACCAACAAGGAGCGGGATTTCAGCCGCATTTTGAAAATCATCCACTAATTTTTGTGCTTGTTCCAACGTATCAATATTTTCTGCAAATAATATTACGCCACCCAAATGATAGTCTCTGACCTTTCTTGCTACATC
>JBKEAS010000255.1:0-3050 GCA_047972635.1 Anaerotignum sp. | reverse complement strand
TTACTAGGTTAATATTTCCGTGCTAGCCGGGGAGGTAGCGGTGCCCTGTACTCACAATCCGCTATAGTGAGGGTGATGTCTGTTCTCGGTACAACATTGGATGGTCTGCCTATGGGAAGTGGTGTTGATACTCGGGTCTTATACAACAGGAGCCTGTGAATCGTGTCAGGGTCGGAAGGCAGCAGCACTAAGCGGTCAACTTCTGTGTGTTGTAAGGGTGCCAGAGTGGAGCCATGGAACATGGTAACGCATTTGGTGGTGTAACAAAAACAGATGCACGGATTTCTATAAAAAATATGAGAGGCAGATATCAGAAAAACTGGTATTTGCCTTTTTGATTAGTATCAGCTTTGAAAAAAATATGTGTAGACGAGGCATTTTGTATTTTCTTGTGCCTCTGCTTATTTGTATGAGAATGAAAAAGGAGGGAACCCATATGTCCTACACTGCACTATATAGAAAGTTTAGACCAAATACCTTCGATGGGGTAATTGGGCAGGAACATATTGTAAAGACTTTGAAAAATCAAATGAAAACGGGACGGGTTTCTCATGCTTATTTGTTTTGTGGCACAAGGGGTACAGGTAAAACTTCGACTGCAAAAATTTTCGCCCGTGCCATCAATTGCTTAAATCCAACCGAAGATGGCCAGCCTTGTAATGAATGTGCACTTTGTGTGGATATTTTGCAAGGTAGAAGTGTGAATGTAGTTGAGATTGATGCAGCCTCCAATAATAGCGTAGATAACGTGCGTGAAATTAGAGAGGAAGTAAAGTACCTACCTACACAAGGTGACTATAAAGTCTACATCATAGACGAGGTGCATATGCTTTCTAATAGTGCTTTTAATGCGTTGTTAAAAACGCTGGAAGAACCGCCTGCCCACGTTATTTTTATCCTAGCAACCACCGACCCACAAAAGGTGCCGGCAACCATTCTTTCTCGTTGCCAACGGTTTGATTTTCGTCGGATTACAACAAATGATATTGCAACAACGCTTATGGGTTACTTGGAAGAAGAAGGACATGATATTACGCCGGAAGCCGTGCGTTATGTTGCACAGCTAGGAGATGGGTCTATGCGTGATGCGTTAAGCATATTGGATCAGTGCCTTGCTTTTTATAGTGGAGATACGGTCACGCTAGAGATGGTTTTGGATGTCATGGGAGCGGTGGATCAGACGGTATTTTTTGATATGACAAAAGCCTTAGGTAATAAAGATAGTCACCATGTGATGGAATTGGTTCGAAATATGATGATTTCGGGTAGAGATATAGGTCAGTTTGTTAGCGAATATTTGGTGCACTTGCGTAATTTTTTGATGGTGAATACGATCTCAGGCACCTCAGATATATCGAGTATTCTGGACTGTTCTAATGAAAACGTGGCACGTTTTAAGGAATGCGCTGCTGTGATATCTCCTCAAGAAGCTATTTTTTTGATAGAGCGGTTTTCTTATCTACAAAGTGATATGCGTTATAGCACAAACGACCGTATTTTATTGGAAGTGGAATTGCTTCGGTTGTGTGCTCCGTGGTCACAAACAGATACGACTGCATTAGCGGCAAGAATTGCTGGGTTAGAGAGGCAAGTAGCCCAAGGGGTTAAGGTAGAGATTAGAGAAGTAGAAGGCAAGGCTGAAAAAAAAGAGATGCCAAAGCCTAGGAAAAAGCCCCCATCTCTTGCAGAGGATAGAAAGAAATTAAAAGAAGAATGGCATCTTTTACGTAACGAGGTGAACGATGTTGTTTTAAAGAGCCAACTAAAACAAGTTGAGCTTGCGTTTAAAGAGGACGATTGTGTTTACTTGGTTTGTGCATATGCAGCTTTGGTGGATATGATTGATAAAAATATGGAACAAATCGAAGCGTTGTTGGAAAAATCGTTAGACAAATCTTTTGAACTTCGAGCTGTCACAAAAGAGGAGTATCAGCGTTGGCATGAGGCGACTTATGGCAAGGAGACAGAAGGAGAAGATGACCAAGAATTTACGAGCCTTCTTGGTAGTTATTTTCCAGAGGCGGATTTTCAGGACTAAAAGACTTGCATGAACTGGGTGTTTTATTATAAAATGGTACAATATAATATTGATAAGAAATCAGGAGGAATGGATATATGGCTAAAGGCGGTTTTCCCGGTATGGGCGGAATGAACATGAATAATTTAATGAAACAAGCACAAAAAATGCAAAAACAGATGCTTGAAAAACAAGAAGAATTGGCAGACAAAACCTTAGAGATGACAAGTGGCGGCGGTGCGGTAAAGGTTGTTATCACAGGTAAAAAAGAAATCAAAGAATTGAAATTAAACCCTGATGTGGTTGATCCGGATGATGTTGAGATGTTAGAAGATTTGATTATTTCTGCTGTAAACGAGGCAATTCGCCAAGTGGAAGAACTTTATAATAACGAAATGGGCAAAATGACCGGCGGTATGGGCATGGGCTTGTAAGCAAAAGAGGGATAAGAATGGATTATTATGGAACGCCTATAACACGATTGATTGAGGAGTTGGCAGCGTTGCCGGGCATTGGCGGAAAGTCTGCCCAAAGATTGGCATTTCATATCATTCATATGCCAAGGGAAGAAGTAGCTGCCCTTGCGGAAGCTATCTTAGAGGCGAAGGATAAGGTTCGGTATTGCTCTATTTGTTATAATTTAACAGAAGAAGATACGTGTTCTATTTGCTCCAAAAGCAATAGAGACCATAGTGTGATTATGGTGGTAGAGGACCCGCGTGATATGGCAGCATATGAAAGGACGAAAGAGTTTCATGGCGTCTATCATGTGCTACACGGGGCAATTTCTCCGATGATGGGAGTAACGCCACAAGATATTCGCATTAAGGAACTCGTTAGCCGTATGGACGATGTGGTAAAAGAGGTTATCTTAGCTACAAACCCCAATGTTGAGGGGGAAGCGACGGCGATGTATCTGAGTAAGCTTTTGAAGCCTTTGGGTGTCAAGGTAACAAGGATTGCAAACGGCGTGCCGGTAGGTGGCGATTTGGAATATGTGGATGAAATCACACTTTCTCGTGCCTTAGAGGGT
>JBKEAS010000244.1:0-2554 GCA_047972635.1 Anaerotignum sp. | reverse complement strand
TACCCACACAAGTTCAAATCATAGGAGCAGACTTATCTTCACAAGAAGCGTGCTTTAAACTTTATGAAACAGTAAAGGATCAAGATATTGATATATTGGTAAATAACGCAGGATTTGGTGCATTTGGAAATTTTTGGGAAGTTCCTCTGGAAAAAGAATTGAATATGATCGGCTTAAATGTAAATGCTGTGCATATTCTTACAAAATTATTTTTAAAAGATTTTCGCAAAAAAGATCAAGGATATATTTTAAATGTTGCATCTTCTGCCGGATTTTTGGCAGGGCCATTGATGTCAACCTATTATGCCACAAAAAACTATGTACTACGTCTTACGGAGGGGATTTACGAAGAACTTCGACATGATGGTAGCAATGTGCATATTTGCGCCCTTTGTCCGGGGCCTGTGAAAACAGGATTTAACAATCGGGCAAATGTCAAGTTTTCATTAAAAGGGCTAAAGTCTTTGGATGTGGCAAGGCTTGGGGTTTTTGGTATGTTCCAAAGGAAAGTTGTTATCATTCCGGGGTTCACGATGAAGGTTGCAAATTTTTGCCAGAGGTTTGTAAAAGAAGAAATATTGCTAAAAGTGACATATCACTTTCAGCATAGGAAGAAAGGTTGAGTATTATGATAAGAGAGCGGTTGGTGAACAAGGCAGACCGCGGATGGAAACGTGTTATTTTTCATACGGTGGATGGATATTTTACAAACGAGATTAGTACAATGGCGGCATCTTTGACATATCATTTGATTTTTGCTATTTTCCCCTTTGTCATTTTTATTAGTTCGGTTTTGGGCTTTTTGCATTTGCCCATGCTCGTGCTTGAAGGTGATGCGGCATCTTTGTTACCGGCAGATGTGGTGACGGTACTAAATTTGACCATCGCCCATATGACCCAAACCAGTAGTGGTGCATGGCTTACGTTTGGGTTGGCATTTACCCTATGGTTTCCCTACCGTGCGGTAAGAAATTTGGTGTCGGTAATCAATCGGATTTATGGTGGTGAGAGTAGCGAAAAACATGCGTTGCGCATTATTTTTCTAACCTTTTTGATTATCATCATCGTGCCTACACTTTTGGTTGTGCTAATCATTGGTCAAAATGTGTTGGAGTTTGTGAATATGTTTATACCGGTAGAGGAAGATTTTATAAACATTTGGACAAAAATTCGATTTTTACCCGTATCCATTGCGGCACTTAGTTTGATTAGTGGGTTGTATTTTTTATCCCCTGCAAAAATGCCTTTGAAAAAATTTGTCTTTCCCGGAGCATTTTGTTCTATGGCTGCTTGGGTGATTTATTCGGTTGTGTTTGCTTATTATGTGGACAATATGGGTAAGTATTCTGTCATCTATGGTTCCATTGGTGCAATCATTGCTTTTTTGGTTTGGTTAAATGTTAGCGTGATTGCCATTTTGATGGGAGCGGTATTCAATCGTGCCTTGCAAGTTGAATATGGCAAAGAGGTTTAGTGGCTAATTCTTGTTGGTTTTTTTAAGTATTACGACAGCGTTAAGCCTGTTTTATCATGCAAAATGTGTCAAACCAAAATATACCATAAAAGAAAGATTAAGAAATGCTTAAATTACTAGAAAAAATATGAATTTATGTTATAATTAGTTTTATTATAAAATTAAAATGGCTCCAAGGAGGAAATATCATGAAGAAATTATTAAGAAGCACAAAAGGTGCCTTAGCTTTGGCACTAACAGTGACTCTTTTTGGCACAACAGCGTTCGCAGAAGAACCAGTTGCTACGCTCGAAGTGGGCGAGAGTGAAACGGTTGTGGAAACACTTCCTGTTTTAACCTATGAAGATGCATTGGCAAAGGCGAAAAAGAACAGCTTTGATTTACTTGAAATACAAAAAACAAGTGAGTTTTTACAAGAAACAAAGGGAGACATTTGGGACGCAGTTGGTACATTTACAACGCCTACCTATGACTATCAGAAATGGGTAAATGACGCAGTATATAGTTATACTTCTGCTATTTATAGCACAGATAGCGGGATGACAAAGAATAAATACGCACAAGGTATTACAAATTTGGCATTAGAGGCGACCTTAAAAAGTACATTTTCCTCTCTTGTAGAAACAGAAGAAAGCTTGGCGTTGCTAGAACAAGTGAGTGATGTTGAAAAGATCAAATACGAACAAGGTCAGAAAAAGTACGAATTGGGCATGATTAGCAAATATAGCCTAGACCAGTTAAAGGCAAGCTATGAAACAAGCAAAACAAATATCTACCAGGTGGAAAGAAGCTTGGAACAGATGTATATTAGCCTAAACGATATGATTGGTGAGGATGTGGACGCAAGATTTATCATAGAGTATGATACACCATTTGAGCCATATGAATTAAATGTTTCTATTGAGACTTATATCAATGCTGAATTGAAAAAAGATTATTCAATTTTACTACAAGAACAAGCTGTTGAAGATGCAAAATTCACCATGAATTATTTGCCAGAGTCTACAACAAACGCTGGAAATAAATCAAATAAGAATACATACGAAACAGAGCAAAGAGCTTTAAAATCAGCAAAAGCAG
>JBKEAS010000240.1:0-2483 GCA_047972635.1 Anaerotignum sp. | reverse complement strand
CGTGCTGAAGATATTTTGGAGCTTACACAAATGATTTTTGATATGGATCAGGTTAGTTTGTGTGCAGTTGGAAATGTGAATGATACGGACATTGATAAGATCGGAAAAAAAGTTTTTCATAAATAAAAAAATCCTAGAGATACTAATGAGGACGGTATTATTTCCGTAACCATGGATAGGAGGGATTTATAATGAGGACGATAAATGGATTGGCATTAACATTTGTGATTATCGGTGCCCTAAATTGGGGGCTTATTGGCTTTTTTGATTATGATGTTGTAACGAGTATTTTTGGCGGGGATATGTTCTGGGTTTCTAAGGTCATCTTTGGATTGGTTGGTTTAGCGGGGCTTTGGTGTTTAACATTTTATGCTTTTTTTGCAGGAGATGACGTAACAATTAGGCGATACTAAATGAAAGCAGCGGTAAAACGCTGCTTCTACATAAGGGCAAGGAGGAGGAAAAATGCGTTTTACGAAAATGCAAGGTTGTGGAAATGACTATGTTTACATTAACTGCTTTGAAGAGATTGTTGATGAGCCTGAAAAATTGGCAATTGCCATGAGCGAGAGACATTTTGGCGTTGGTGCGGACGGGTTGGTTTTGATGATGCCTTCAGAAAATGCAGATTTGCGTATGCGTATGTTTAATTTAGACGGTTCTGAGGGGGAAATGTGTGGCAATGCGGTTCGTTGCATTGGCAAGTATGCCTTTGAAAGAGGATTGGTTAAAAAAGAACAAATTTCGCTTGAGACAGCAGGGGGCATACGACATTTGGCTTTAAATGTTGTTGATGGGCTTGTTGAGGCTGTTACGGTAGATATGGGCGAGCCTATTTTGGAAGCTGAAAAAATTCCTGTCATTCATGACGTTTGGCCTGTAATTGGGAAAGAGATTGAGGTAAATGGAGAAAAGATGTCATTTACCTGTGTTTCTGTGGGCAATCCGCATGCTGTAGCCTTTGTAGAGGATACGGCAACATTTCCGGTGGAGAGATATGGGAAAGAGGTTGAATGCAATCCGCTGTTTCCCCAAAAAGTGAATGTAGAGTTTGTTGAAGTTTTAAGCAGAAACCACATCAATATGCGTGTTTGGGAAAGAGGCAGCGGAGAAACCCTTGCGTGTGGTACGGGTGCTAGTGCATCGGTAGTTGCTTGTATTTTGAATGGATTTTGTGATAGAGAAGTTAAAGTAAGCCTTTTGGGCGGAGAGTTGACCATTACATGGAACGAAGAAGATAACCATGTTTATATGAGCGGATCAGCGTCATTTTCGTTTGATGGCGTTTGGCTGAAATAAGTTTCAGCTTGCTTCATTAGGCGACTGTGTAAGGATAGGAGGAAGTGTATGGCGAAAGAACTACACGATACGGTGGATTTGGAGGAGAAGGTAATCCTTTTTGCCGTGGAACAAGATGAAAGAAATAGCCGTTCTGCTATGGAGACAGAGGCTTGTTTGGACGAATTAGAGGAATTGGTGCGTACTGCGGGGGCAGTTGCCGTTGCCAGATGCGTACAAAAGAGAGAAAGGGTTCATAACGGACATTACTTAGGCAAGGGTAAGGTTGAAGAATTGAAGATGATGGTTGAGGCATATGGTGCTTCGGGCGTTGTTTGTGATGATGAGCTTTCACCGGCACAGCTGAAAAACTTGGAAAGAATGCTAGAAATTAAGGTTATGGACCGAACGATTGTAATTTTGGATATTTTTGCCGGAAGGGCGATGTCTGGCGAAGGGAAAATTCAAGTAGAGTTGGCACAGTTAAAATACCGTTTATCTAGATTGTCGGGGATGGGCGCGTCTATGTCCAGACTTGGTGGTGGGATTGGTACGAGAGGGCCTGGCGAAAAAAAACTAGAGACAGATAGACGTTATATCAAAGATAGAATTTCTGAGTTAAATAGTGCGGCGAAGGAAATTCAAACACATAGAGAACTACTTCGTAACCAAAGAGCGAGAAAAGGCTCTATGGTTGTGTCTTTGGTGGGATATACGAATGCTGGGAAATCAACCATCATCAATAGGCTAACAGATGCAGGAGTCTTGGCGGAGGATAAGCTGTTTGCGACATTGGATACGACGACAAGAAAAGTTGAATTACCAAACGGTTCGGAAATTTTACTGACGGATACCGTTGGATTTATTCAAAAACTGCCCCACCATTTGGTACAGGCATTTCGGGCTACATTAGAAGAATTAAAATTTGCAGATATTTTACTCCACGTGGTGGATGCATCCAATCCCAATAGAGAAGAGCAGATGCAGGTGGTTTATAAGACATTAGAAAATCTGGGGTGTAAGGACACACCTGTGATTACTATTTTTAACAAAATGGATCGGGAAATTGAACTACCTTTGCCGATGGATACGCAGGCAAGGGAAATAGTGCAGATTTCCGCCTTTAAAGGTGATGGACTTACGGATATGCTTACGTCAGTTGAGCAGTTATTAAAGAGTTTTCGGAAGTCTTTGGTGGCGTTGGT
>JBKEAS010000242.1:0-1866 GCA_047972635.1 Anaerotignum sp. | reverse complement strand
TAGCAAGCTGATAACGGGATTTGAACCCGTGACCTCCGCCTTACCAAGGCGACGCTCTACCTACTGAGCCATATCAGCAAAGCGACAAAATTTATCATTCAATTTCGTCAGCCTATACATTTTATCATATCGTCTTTGTTTCGTCAATATTTTTCTGTTCCAAAAATTTTTCAACTTTCTTCTTCACCCGCTGCAATGCATTATCAATAGACTTCTCGGTCTTTTTCAAGCTTTTTGCAATCTCGAAGTAACTTCTTCCTTGCAAATATAAAGCAAGAACCTTCGTTTCAAATCCGCTTAAATTTTTCAAAACTTGCGTTTCAATAAAATCTTTATTCTCTTGTCCAATAAACAATTCTTCCGGATTTAGTGATTCTCCTTCTTTTAACAAGTCAATGTATGTTTGTTCAGAATCATCGTCAAAAACGGGTTTGTTCAAAGAAATATATGAATTTAGAGGTTGATGTTTGTGTCTTGTGGCAGCTTTAATAGCTGTAATCATTTGACGATTAACACATAATTCCGCAAATCCCGCAAACGACGCATTTTTATCCCTGTTAAAATCTCGAACACCCTTATATAGTCCAATCATACCCTCTTGGATAATATCCTCGCTATCAGCACCAATCAAAAAATACGCCCTAGATCTTGATTTTACAAGGGGCTTAAATTTATCCATCAAATATTCTTCCGCTAAAATATCACCATGCTGTGCCTTAAAAACTAACTCTTCATCAGAACAGTTCGGAAAACGCTCATTCTTTTGCTCTGTAACATACCGTACACCTTTGTCCACGCCTATTTTTTTCTCCGCAATGCTTCTATCCATTCCAATGCCTCCACGTCAAGATGGTCTGCCAACAAATTATTTTTCGGCGATTTGTTTTCAATATAACGCTCACGTAAAAATTTAGTTTCCGCTTCAACTTCTAGCCTTAATTCCTTCGCTGTCATCCTAATTGCACCCTGCCCGTAAATGATAAGTTGTTCCAGATTATCTCCAGTCGCAACCCGTATTCTGTAATGCTTAGGCATAGATGTTACAACCCGCTCAATGTAATGATCTGCGGTTTCTGCCTCTTTTGTGTAAACAATATAAATGTTATGATACGGATACGCAGTCCCAATATTTCCCTTCACCAAATATCCGTCAAAAACCAATATAATCGTCGTATCCTTAACACCCTTATAATTGGAGAGAATATCCATCAATTTCTGCCTCGCACTCTCTAAACTAACATCATCGGCTAGTTCTTTTAAATCGTCCCAAGCATGAATAATATTGTACCCATCTACCAATAAAAATTCTTTTTTCAAGAAGTCCCTCCATTCTGTAAGAATATACACAATAGAGTACCACACTTTGTCACAATTTGCAAAAACCTTTGTTCCCTAACAAAAAATAAATCTATCTTACTTAAATTTTCTTTGTCTAACTACTTCATACATCAAGAGTCCCGCTGCAACCGATGCGTTAAGCGAGGAAATCTGACCATACATAGGAATAGATGCAGTGAAATCACAATTTTCTTTCACCAAACGACTTACGCCTTCCCCTTCACTACCAATGACCAATGCAAATGGTCCTTTCATGTCAGTGTCAAAATGATCCAATCCTTTCATATCAGCACAAGCAATCCAAAGTCCTTCTTTTTTTAACTTTTCCATCGTCTTTACAATGTTTGTAACTCTTGCAACAGGCATATATTCAATCGCACCGGCGGAAGTCTTTCCAACCGTAGAATTTAAACCAACCGAACGACGTTTCGGAATGATCACACCATGCACACCGGCACATTCAGCAGTACGTAAAATCGCCCCCAAATTGTGTGGATCTGTAATCCCGTCCAATAACAAAATAAAGGG
>JBKEAS010000238.1:0-4048 GCA_047972635.1 Anaerotignum sp. | reverse complement strand
CGTGGAATAATATAATAATCCAAATATGTTTTCCCAGAACGTGTTGCCCCTGACTTGATATTCCAGCGGCAGTTGGCATTATTCCAATATTCTTTTTGCTTACTGCTTAGCTGCATTGTTTATCCCCTCCAAAATACCATCTAGCTTTTCATAAATTTGCAAATCAAAATCGTCCTTCGTCTTGTCAGCCCACCCTTGAAAATTATTGGTTAGCGTAAATTTTGCACCATGTAGTCCGTCCTTATCATAAAGACGCTCCTCTACATATCCTTCAATCATCAGTCTGGCTCTTGCAATCGTTTCCGAAAACTTCCCCTTGTAATTTAAAAAATCCTGTCTGGATAAAAATCCCAAAGCAAAAGCAAGTCCCGCAACGGTCGGTGGCTTCACTCCAACCATTGTAGGTTCACCATTTTTTTGATAAACTACATTTCCGCTTTCATCCCTTAAAACAATTCCCCTGCATTTTTCAAAATAATCTTGTATCATTCCCTCTAAAACCTCCGTACTTTCATAGCTAGGCAACCCCTTTCTGCTGCTCTTAGACATCAAACCCACCACCTTCTTGTCCGAAAAAAATCACACTCTGTCTCTCTAATATCTTTCTTTCCCCTCCATAATTCCAAAATGTTGTCCTTAAAATCAAACCATAACAAAAGGGCTTGCCACCTGTCATAATCAGATGCCAAACCCTTAAACGAGTAACATATTAAAAATCTTTGTTCTATCTTTTCGCGTGAACACCCATGCCTTCTTTTACAGAATTATGGGTTCTATTCTGATTTTGTACTTTTTGAGATTTTGTTTCATTGTTAAATTTATTTTTACTGCTTTGTTCTTGTTCTTTTTTTTCTAATTCATCCATAAACTCACCTCAATTAGTTCATTCTTCCTGCCTTTTCGTGTCCATGCTTCGCCTTACCTTGAATTTCCGGAACAGGTGGCACATCGTTTTTTTTGTTTTTCATTTTATGATTACTTTCTGTCCCGTGGGGTTCTTCCGAACTCGGTCTTCTCATACCTGCTTTAGCCATTTTTTTCACCTCAAACTTATTTTCCCGAAAAAAAGCATAGCTATACATCAAAAATTTTCCATAACTTAGTCATTGTTCCCCATCTTGCTATGCTATCAATATATCACACTTGTATGTCCCTTTTGTCCAATCTTTACATCTCCTAAAAAATCGTTTTTCTTTCCCTCTTAATAAATATCTTCTTTTGTTTCATATAAAAAAAAGGCAGACATTGATCACACAATATCTGCCTTTATCTTCTTTCTGGATTTTTCAAATAATTTTTTGCTTCTTGAAAATATCAAGCTATTCCGCTGTCTCCATTCGTTCTGCAAAAAATAATAAAGCCTCTTTGTACCCCATAAAGCCTTTCCCCATAATCGTCTTAATACAGACTTTTCCTGCATAAGACATCTGACGAAAGTCCTCTCTCTGACTTACATCAGAAAGATGTACCTCAACCGTAGGTAAATTCACTCCCTTTAGTGCATCCAAAATGGCAATACTCGTATGGGTATATGCAGCAGGATTAATTATAATCCCTTCCATATCATCAAAATAAGCCTGCTGAATGCGGTCTACCAAATCCCCCTCATGGTTGGATTGGTAAACCTCAACCTCAATATCATTTTCTTTCGCAGTTTTTTCAATAAATTCAACCAAATCTTTATATGTTTCAGTGCCATAAATATTCTTTTCCCGAATACCAAGCATATTCAAATTCGGCCCATTCAGAACTAGTATTTTCATGCCTACCTCTCCCTACATCTCCGAATAACAACCTAAGAATGATAATTTTTCAGCAGATACCTCCATATCTTTCAATAATTCTACTACTTGAGGAGAAAAAACAGAACCATCCAAATCAAAATAAAAACGGAACTCAAAATCTTTCCCAGGAATTGGACGGCTTTCAAGTTTAGAAAGATTTACGCCTCTACAAGCAACCTTACCAATCATTTCATGCAAAGAACCTGGTCTGTGTTCTACAGAAAGCATCAAACTGATTTTATTTGCGCCTGCATAAATTTCCATATTCTTGGCAATGCAAATAAAACGTGTGTAATTATTCTGGTTGTTTTGCACATCATCTTTTAAAATATCCAAACCGTATAACTTCGCACATTCAGGTGATGCTATAGCCGCAATGTCCCTACGGTCACATTCAGCGATGTACTTAGCCGCCGTAGCTGTATTCTCAAAAACTTTCACACTCACATTAGGTGAATTTTTTAAGAACTCGCTGCACTGTTGCAATGCTTGCTCGTGAGAGATAATTTCTTTAATATCAGATAGTTTAACACCATTTTTCGCCACAAGTACATGGTTAATGTGTAGCTTCAAACTCTTTACAATATAGAATTTATGGCGAACCATTAAATCATAAACCTCCGTCACAGAACCAGCTGAACTGTTCTCAATCGGTAAAACCCCATATTGGCAAAGACCTGTTTCTACTGCATTAAATACACTTTCAAAACTGTTGAAAAACATTTTGTTGGGTATGGCAAATAATTTCCCACAAGCTCTTTCCGCATAAGACCCTTCAACCCCTTGACAAGCGACAATCGCTTTTGCAGGAAATTCCATTTTAGGCTCACGAATGTTTGAAAGAATTTCCGCTGAAAGCGGTGTTTCTTTGTTTAATAGCCTTGCTTGATAACTTTTGCTCACTTCAAGCATAGTATGGTACATCGTTTTGGCATATAATTCAAATTCATCGCCAGCCTGTTCCATCACACGCTGTAATACTGCGTTTTCTCTTTTCTGATCTAATACAGGCAATTGTTTTTCTGCTTTTTCTTCTGCAATTTTTGCTGCTGTTTGCATACGTTCTACAAAAAGCTTCACAATTTCGTCATCCATAGTGTTAATTCTATTTCTCAAAATATCCAAATCCATCTTTGGCTCCTCCTCGTTTTTCAACTATCTTCATTTCATCTTTCGTTAAACAATATCTTCATATAAAGTAATCATTTACCACATTCCATAAGCGAATAATAACCACAATATCATTTTATAAACTCATTTCGTTACCTTAAAAATAAATCCAAAATAGCAATCGCCATAGCCGCTTCAACGCAAGGTACAGCCCGAGGAACAATACAAGGATCATGCCTTCCCTCTACGCTCAATGTTGCACTTTTTCCATTTCTTAAGCTTACCGTTTCCTGATTTTTGCCAATGGACGGTGTCGGTTTAAACGCAGTACGAATAACCAATGGCATTCCGCTAGAAATCCCACCTAAACTGCCACCATGGTTGTTTGTCCTCGTTCTAACCTCACCTAAACTCCCAGCATGGTTGTTCCTTCCGTTCTCCATTCCTGCAACCTCTTCAATATAAAAACTGTCGTTGTTCTCAGAACCAAAAAGCTCAGCCACCCCAAATCCTTCGCCAAATTCAACACCCTTGACTGCTGGAATTGCAAATAATATAGAAGAAATTTTACTTTCTAATCCGTCAAACATAGGATCACCAAGCCCAACCGGTAATCCAATGGCAACGCTTTCAATCACACCACCAACGGAATCATCTTCTTCCTTCGCTTTTTGGATAATTTCTCTCATCTGTTCTCCAGCCACATCATCAATGGTTGGAAATTCTTTCCCAATCACTTCTGCCAATTCCTCTTTTGAAATCCTCACGGGGTCAAAATTTTTGTCTCTACCTTTGTGGATTGACAAAATATGTCCACCTATAAATATCCCTCTCCGTTCCAAAATCTGCAAACAAACCGCTCCCGCAAAACATAATGGTGCTGTAAGCCTGCCTGAAAAATGGCCTCCGCCTCTATGGTCTTGAAATCCCCTATATTTCACCTCTGCCGTAAAGTCTGCGTGTCCAGGCCTCGGCATATCCTTTAGTTCATCATAATCCTTTGAGCGGGTATTCGTGTTTTCAATCATAGCACAAATAGGCACACCGCAAGTCATCCCGTTAAATAGCCCAGAAACAACACGAACTTGATCCCCCTCCTTGCGTGGAGTTGAATATGCATTTTTCCCAGGTGCTCGTCTATCTAAAAAACGCTG
>JBKEAS010000198.1:0-1987 GCA_047972635.1 Anaerotignum sp. | reverse complement strand
CGTATCCGTATCTACTCCCAGGTGGCAGATAACTCTATCACACTGCCCGATTTTTTCTCCAGAAGATATAGAGATGATAAAAACATCCTAATGTGCATTGCCGCAGTCGTTATTATCATATTCTTTATTCCCTATACCGCTTCCGGCTTTGCAGCTTGCGGTAAGTTATTTAGCAGTTTGTTTGGCGTAGATTATCTAACAGCAATGATTATCAGCGCCATTGTCATTGTAGCCTACACCGCGACGGGCGGTTTTTCTGCCGCTAGTACGACAGACTTAATTCAAAGCATTGTAATGACCATTGCATTATTTGTAGTTGTTACCTTTGGTATCAATGTCGCTGGCGGATTTGACGTGGTAATGGATAACGCGAGAGCATTACCCGGTTATTTTAGTTTATCCGAAATGTATAATGTTTCAGATCATTCTGCAAGTCCTTACGGTATTATAACAATCATATCAACCATGGCTTGGGGCTTAGGCTATTTCGGTATGCCCCATATCTTATTGCGTTTTATGGCAATTGAGGACGAAGACAAATTATGCGTTTCCCGACGCATCGCAACAACTTGGGTAATCATTTCCATGATTGTGGCAATCTTCATTGGTGTGGTTGGATATAGCATGTCGAAGGTTGGTGCACTGCCTGTTTTAGAAGGCTCAGCTTCTGAAACGATCATTGTTCAAATTGCAGGCTTATTGAGCCAGCGTAGCATCTTCTTCGCCTTCCTTTCCGGCATTGTCTTGGCCGGCATTTTGGCGGCAACCATGTCTACTGCAGACTCGCAACTTTTGGCGGCATCTTCCAGCGTTTCTCATAACCTGTTGCAAAGCTTCTTTGGCATAAAAATGTCCGAAAAAAAAGCAATGTATATTGCTAGATGTTCTGTGGTCATCATCGCAATCATTGCCGCATTTATTGCAAGAGATCCTAACAGCTCTGTTTTCGCCATTGTATCTTTTGCTTGGGCGGGTTTTGGTGCTACCTTTGGCCCTGTTGTCTTGGCGGCATTGTTTTGGAAGCGTTCCAACAAACAAGGCGCTTTGGCAGGTATGCTTGTTGGTGGGTTCACAATCTTTATTTGGAAATACTTAATCCGCCCACTAGGCGGAGCTTGGAACATCTATGAATTATTGCCTGCTTTCTTGCTCTCCTCGGCGGCAATCATCATCGTAAGCCTTTTAACAAAAGAACCAAGCAAAGAAATTACAGATGAATTTGACCATGTAAAAGAACTTTGTTCAAAAGTAAAATAAACATACAAAAAAAATCCCCTAATATATATTAGGGGATTTTTACATATTGAAAGCAAACAAATTAAATTGCCGCTACCTTTTCATCCAAATCCTTCTCAACCCTTGCCAATTTCTTCCTTGCCATTTCAAGGTTATCCGCCTTCACACCGATATAAAACTTCAATTTCGGCTCCGTACCAGACGGCCTGATACAAACCCAAGTCCCATCTTCCAAGGTATAGTACAAAACATCAGAAGGTGGCATTTGGCTCTCTTTTTCTTCTCCTGTTTGTAAATTATAAAACATCTGCGTTTTATAATCCCTCGCCCAAACAACAGCTTCTTCTGCAAACGCTTTTGGTTTTTCCACACGCAAAGCAGCCATAATCTTTTGAATCCGCTCCACGCCCTCTAAGCCTTTTAGCGTAACAGCCTTTACCTCGTCCAAATAGTAGCCATATTTTTCATAAAGCTTTTGCAAGGCTTCATATAAAGTCATACCTTTTTTCTTATAAAACGCCGCCATCTCGCAAAGAAGCAATGTCGCTACAACCGCGTCCTTGTCCCTAGCGTGCGTTCCTGCTAAGCAACCATAACTTTCCTCAAAGCCAAAGAGAAATTCATGAGATGCTGTTTGTTCAAATTCCTTGATTTTTTCGCCAATGAATTTAAAGCCCGTCAATACGTTCATTTTCTCAATCCCATAATTTTCACAAATCGCCTGCACCATTTCTGTGCTTACAATGGTCTT
>JBKEAS010000159.1:0-3146 GCA_047972635.1 Anaerotignum sp. | reverse complement strand
AGCCAAAAGGGCTGGCAACAATAGCCTTGGAGGTGTTAATTATGAAAAATAAATCAAAAAGAACAGCAATGCGAAATGTAGCAGTTTGCGGATGTCTATGTTTGTTGGCAGTGGGTGTGGGTGTTGTATGGCAGGACGTGGACTCTAAGAGAAGTATGCCGAATGCGTCCCAGTCAAACACAGCAAACAATGCCATAGACGAGGTAGACTTACAGCCTGTTGCGTTATCAAAAACGCCTACAGTCGACGAAACCAAGTTGCAAAAAGTAAAACAAAGTAATGACCCAGCAGTGTTGCCAAAGGCAGATACAACGCCTGCACCGAAGGCAACTGAAAGTGGCAAACCCGTATTTTCATACCCTGTGCAAGGTGAGTTTGTGATGCCATATAGTGTGGACTCTGCCATCTATGATCCTACACTAGATCAGTATCATACAAATAATTCGTTAAGCATTTCTGCACAAACAGGTACGCCTGTCAAAGCGGCGGAAAAAGGTACAGTAAAAGAAATTACGAAAGACGAAGAAAACGGCAATCGTGTTTCCATTGAGCATGAAGATGGTTGGCTGACTACATACAGTCAGCTTGCGGATCAGATTTCCGTTAAAGTGGGTGAGACTGTAACAAAAGGACAAGCACTTGGCACAGTAGGTGAGCCTACGATGTATACGGTTGCTTTGGGTAGCCATGTTGAATTTGCGGTTGAAAAAGATGGTGAAACGGTTAATCCGGAGACTGTGGTTGAAAAATAACGCTGTATATGGATAGAAAAATAGACGGAATTGTAGTTTTTTACAAAAATACCTTTACGAACTTTTAGAAAACAGCTACAATAAGCTATAGAGGTTACAAGCTGTTTTCGAAGATGGGGGGCATGGGTATGCAACGTTTTTCTATTATAAAAGGAGATATCGTAAAAGCAAAGACAGACGCTATCGTAAATGCAGCGAATACATCTCTTTTGGGGGGTGGCGGTGTAGATGGTGCCATCCATCAAGCGGCAGGAGCAGAGCTTTTGGAAGAATGCGAAATGCTAGGCGGATGTAAAACGGGAGAGGCAAAGATCACAAAAGGATATAAATTAAAGGCAGACTATGTAATTCACACGCCAGGGCCAATTTGGAGAGGCGGAACGTCTAATGAAGAAGAACTGCTTATAAATTGTTATGAAAATTCATTGAAACTGGCAAAAGAATATGGATTGAAAACAATTGCGTTTCCTTCTATCAGCACGGGCGTATACCGTTTTCCGGTTGAGCAGGCTGCAAAAATTGCGGTGACCACAGTGTGTAATTTTTTAGAGCTAGATTCGTTTTTTCAACAGGTGATTTTGGTTTGTTTTGATGATGCGACCAAAAGGATTTATATGGATGCTTTTGAACAATATAAAGGCGAACAATGTTAGGAAACTGAAAAAATTTTTTTGCAGGCGGCATGGTTTTGTTGTCTGCTTTTTTAATATAAAAAATTGTTATTTTTGGCTTTGGCAA
Source organism: Anaerotignum sp. (assembly GCA_047972635.1). GTDB lineage: Bacteria > Bacillota > Clostridia > Lachnospirales > Anaerotignaceae > Chakrabartyella. The sequence continues at coordinate 1,656 of JBKEAS010000159.1, read as the reverse complement.
GAGAGGGAACAAAGATGCCCGAACACATCGAACAATATTATGTAAAGTTGATGTCGAATTATACAAAAAAAGTCGTTGTAGATAATGTGGAAAAGTAGAAATATTTTTCCACAAATAAAAACCGTACAAATCAAGTTATGCACAAAGTTATACACATTATCCACAATTCTTTATGGGGATAAATAAAATATCATCAGAGAAGTTGGTTGAAATTGTCGAATGTTAAAATACGATAAAAAATGACAAATTTTTGTATAATGAAACAAATTATGGATTTTGAATAATTTTGTGTAAACCGAACAGTGTCCATTTTCACAAAATGTGGGTTTTTAAAATAAAATTATATAGAAATAGAAGAAATTGGTTTTTTTGTTTCAAAAAGAAGGAGATTTTGTTTTGATGTAGAATTATATATAATATAAAAGGAACTATCTTTTATGCCCTCTTACAAAAGAGGAAAGGAACAAGACCTTATATGTAAGGTCACGAAGGGAGTTGTTAGTTATGTTATATAATATTATCGGAAAGAATATTGATGTATGGGACAAGACAAAGGAATCTGTGGAACACAAAATGGCTCGTATTGCAAAATTATTCCCAGAAGATGCAGTAGCTACCATTACCTTGAGCTTGGAAAAACTTGTTTCAACTGTAGAAGTGACCATTCCTGTGAATAAGAGAATTATTCGTGCTGAGGTAAGTGATGCGGATATGTTGACTGCTTTGGATAAGGCGGTTGATGTTTTGCAAGGTCAGGTTGTACGTTATAAAAAACGTATGCTTACAAAGGTTCGCCAAAGTGGCGAAGGCCACATGGCTGAATATCAAGCAATTTTAATTCCGGAAGAAGACTTAAATGAAGATCCATTGTATAAGATTGAAAGAGTGAAGCATTTTCAAATGAAACCTATGGATGCCGAAGAAGCAATTATGGAAATGGAATTGATTGGACATAACTTCTTTGTTTATACAAATGCAGAAACAGACGAAGTGAATGTTGTTTATAAAAGAAAAAATGGATCTTATGGTTTGATTGAACCAGAGTTTTAAATATGAAAAAAAGCAGGGATGATACTTCATCCCTGCTTTTTTTTACTAAAAATTTAAGAATTAAAACTCGAATTTGGTTTTTATTTATGGTATGATGAAGGGTAGAAAGATTGCGGAAAATATGGAGGCTAGATATGGCAAAACTATACTTTAGATATGGTGTAATGGGTAGTTCGAAATCTGCCCAAGCCTTAATTACAAAATTTAATTATGAGGAACAAGGGATGCGTGTTTGGCTTTTGAAGCCAGAGCAAGACAAAAGAGATGGCGAAAGCATTATTCGTAGCCGTATAGGGTTGGAGCAAAAAGCAGATGTGGTTTACGAAGAACAAGATTTGTTTGCGATTTTTCAAAAACGTGAAAAAGAATTTTATGAAGTCATTATTGTGGATGAGGCACAATTTTTAATGCCAAAGCACGTAGAGGAATTGCGAGACATTGTGGATACATATAATATCCCTGTGTTTTGTTTTGGGTTAAGGACTGATTTTCGCACAAAACTTTTTCCGGCAAGTGCAAGGCTTGTGGAATTGGCAGATTCTATTTCAGAATTAAAAACTGTTTGTGCTTGTGGCAAAAAGGCAACGGTGAATGCCAGATTAAACC
>JBKEAS010000135.1:0-17204 GCA_047972635.1 Anaerotignum sp. | reverse complement strand
TCCACAATCCAAAAACAACTAACAGAAATGGATGGCTATTACTGCACGGCAGAACTCACCCGCACCTCAAACAAAGGCGAAAGCGTTTATGGCACCAACCAATACGTAAAATCTACAGGAGAGTATCGATTGGAACTGACATCGCCCGAAAATGCTACAGGGAATTATACCATTTTCGACGGGAAACAAATCTGTCAGTACAACCCACGTTTGGACAGCAAACTCATTAAGGATGTCCCCACATCGCAACATAGAAACGAATTGTTCCTAAATCAGTTTATCCAAAATTATCTGCAATCCGAAGGTGTTGGCGTGGAAACTTCCGCCCTAGATGAGACACAATGTATCGTATTAGAAGCTTCTATCCCCGGTACAGACAGTGCCTTAACTTCCGAAAAATTATGGGTAGACCGCGAAACCGCCCTACCTCGACGATTGGTGCTTTATGATGCAGATGGGCAAGAGCGATATCGCTTAGATTACGACGAATTTGTTTATAATCCAGAATTTGAAAATAATCTTTTTGAAATTAAGGAATAAAGGTTCTGTTTTGTGGTAATAATGGTAGCAGTCAGGACAGAGGACATCATTTTTTGATTACATATTTCTATTCCACTGCTGCCTGATGAATTTTATCAGCGGAGCGTGAACCTATGATCGTTAGAAGAGGAGATATTTATTTTGCAGATTTAACTCCCGTAGTGGGCAGTGAGCAAGGGGGCATTCGTCCAGTCTTAATCATACAAAACGATGTAGGTAATAAATATAGCCCTACGATCATTTGTGCAGCGATTACATCGCAGATGAATAAAGCAAAACTACCAACACATATCCCCCTTTCTGCCTCGGAATACGCATTACCCAAAGATTCTGTTATTCTTTTAGAACAAATCAGAACCATCGACAAGCAAAGACTAAAAGAAAAAGTCTGTCACTTAGACTCTGCTATGATGCAAAGGGTAGACCAGAGTTTGCTAATCAGCCTAGCGCTTCAAACAACTACGCAACATAAAGTGGCATCTAGCGAATAACTTGGAACAGAAAAAGGTGCGTTCAGTCAGCCTGAACGCACCTTTTTTCATGATCATTTTTTTCCTATAAAAATCATAACCAACCACAGAAAATAAAGTGCAATAAACAAAACAGTAAAAAGTAAAACATTCGTAAAACCGACAGGCTATCCCATCATATAAAGCGTCCCATGATATAGTAGACTACAAAAAAACCCCGAACCAAACGCTTTTTTAACATATCCAGCCAATCCATTATATGCTCCTTATACAATTGTTCCCTTTATATGGTTATGTACCCTCTGGATTAAAATATCCAAAGCGACAATGTTTTTTCCGCCTTCCAATACAATGATATCCGAATTACGCTTGCTGGGCTCCACAAATTGTTCATGCATAGGCTTCACCGTTGTTAGGTACTGACTTACCACCGAGTCCAAACTTCTACCTCTCGCCTTTACATCTCTTAGGATACGACGTAAAATCCGAACATCCGCATCGGTATCAACAAAAACTTTGATATCCATCAAATCACGCAACGCCTCATTTTCAAAAATCAAAATTCCCTCTACAACGATAACTTTCGTCGGATAAACAACCATCGTTTCATTCGAACGATTATGGATTGCAAAATCATAAAGAGGCGTCTCAATCGCATTGCCCTGTCTTAACTGTTGAATATGCTCAACCATAAGGTCTGTATCAAACGCATCAGGGTGATCATAATTTAAAAGGCAACGCTCCTCATAAGACATTTCATCATGCCTTTTATAATAATTATCATGATATACAACAGACACAACCTCGCCAAAGCGTTCCTTTATCTTGTTTGTGAATGTTGTTTTGCCACTTCCTGTGCCTCCTGCTATACCAATAATCATAATCTCATGCATCGTATCCCCACCTTACTGCTCACTTGTACCTAATATTATTCTAATACCAACACTATCGCCAATTTCTTCTGGAGCAACTTCTATTTTTGCATCTGCAAAATAAGGAATTAAATCAGTCCCTATCCCTTCATTTTTGACTTGAATGCGTGTATAGGTACTTTGTTCACCGCTATAGTTGGTAGGTGTCGCCACCCTAAATCCATCTTCTTCTAATATCTGACTGTATTTCCCAGCCAAACCGCTTATATCCCCTCCGTTACAAACCTCAATCACTAAAGTCTTGCTATCTACTGTGGTTGTATCAGTAGCCAAGGATGGAACACTGTAAAACACACGGTCAACCATCTCTCTTGTCGCTTCCGGATCGTGTATAAAATAAGATACCCCACCAACATATTGACCCACGCCAGGCAATGTTTCCATAGAAATTTTATTCATATCCACCTTGTCCACATAGTTCATATACTTTACAGCCTCAGCCAAGGAAACATCCGTTTCAATATATTTATACATAACGGAAATCAAGTCTGGCAAATTGGTTAAAATTGTTTGTGTGCTTAGCACTTTTTCTGCAAGTGCTTTTAAGAATAATTGTTGCACTTCAATTCGTGCCACATCACCTTCTGCGTAGCGACGGAAGCGAATAAGCTGTTCCGCTTCATCTGCATCTAGATGTTGCTGCCCTTCTTTCAAGTTGATAAATGTATCTCCCGTATCGCTCATATCCCAATACATATCTTGAGGAACATACAGATCAACACCACCAATGGCATCCACAATCGCATGAAAAGCCTCTAAATCTATCTTTACATAATGGTCAATTTGAATGCCCAATAAATCTTCAATCTGCAATACTGTATTTTCGCATCCCATCTCCTCGCCACTATAGGCATGAATGGCATTTAGCTTCATCTCTTGCGGACAAGAACGTCCTGCCTCGCTGATATTTTCTCTTACCTCTGCTGTAGGGGTAACTCTGGTATCTCTAGGCAATGACACCAAATCAATGCTTTCTGTCGCACTATTGTAATGAAGAACCATATTTACATCTGTTCTCGTGCCATCTTTGTCTACACCAAATATAGCCACATTCATTTTAATGTTCTTTTTCAATAAAGCGTCTAACATATTTGTGTCTGTTACAGCATCGCTTGCGACCACCCCATTTGCAAAAGGCACCTCTCCTGTTATCTTGTAATAAGCAAAACAGGCTCCTCCAGCCAATAACAAAAAAACCAAAACAATAGAACAAACAATCTTAAAAAACAGTTTCATTGCATAATTCCCCTTTTCCTTAGAAATTGTTTTTTTCTTATGTCTTGTAGATTTCCTCTGTGCTTTACTCATCTTCTCACCTATCTGTCGTTTTTACTCTTCCATATTTTGTACCGTTTGCGTCGGTTCAATACCATAAATCAAACGATCAATCAAAACCTTTGTTCCTTCTTCATCCATATCGAAGTATGATCCGCCCTCCCCGGGTATGGTAACCGCTTCCATGCTTTGCACGTCAATATCTTTTAAATATTGTGTATATTTCAATGCCTGACTTAAGGTAATATCACTTTCTGTTTTTTCAAGCATTACCTTAATCAACGCATCTATATTCGTTAGGATAGACGTTGTACTACAAATTTTGTCCAAAAATACGCGCATAAAATCTTGTTGCACTTGAATTCGTTTCAAATCTTTTTGGGCATAGCCTTCTCTATAACGAACCAGTTGCTCCGCTTCATCTCCGTCTAGGTGCTGAAGGCCTGGCTGAAGGTCAATGTAGAGTCCTTGTTCCGGATCAGAATAATACAATCTATCTTGCACTTCCATATCAACACCACCAACGGCATCAACAATGTCACGAAAGGCTGATAAATCCACCTTGATATAGTGATCCACTTCAATTCCAAGTATGTCCTCAAGCATCATAACAGAAAATGTAGTCCGCATACCTTCGCCTGCATATGCATGAACCTCGTTAAACTTACATTGTCCGTAAACGCCATTTCTCTCCGGAACCGTCCGGTCGTTTTCCTCTAGGTATGATATCATTTCTTGTGTCATGGTTACCCTTGTATCTCTAGGGACTGCAATTAAACTTAGTGCATTTGTGCTCGTATTAAAGCTTGCAACCATAACCACATCTGTTCGAATTCCGTCCTCATCCGTTCCAAAAATAGCCACATTTATGACATCATCTTCTACTTTTTTAGGTGCCGCTGATGTCACATTAAAATCTGTATTTGTTTTTTCGGCTTTTCCTTCCCACTTATGTAGTGCCACATATAGCTTCGAACCCCCATATGCTGCCACCAACAAAAGAATAATCCCAACCACTAAAAATACACCTTGCATCCTTTTTTTTCGGTTCACCCGCCTACGTCTTTTGCCTTTTTTCCCTTGTGAAACTTTGGCAGGTGGTTTTTTAGAAGCATTGGAAAGCCTATTTTGTCTGCTTGGCTGTCGCCTCTGTTGCTCTTGTCTATGATGAATTACCTCATTGTTCGGGTGTACTTCACGACGTCTATATTTATAGTTATGATCTATTCTTCTTCTACGCATCTTTCACTTCACCTCAAAAGTCAGCCTAGCTGACACTTTTACAACCTATTCATTATAACAAAACATACAAAAGCTGACAACAAAAAATCAACCTATTCTTATTTTGAACTTATTTAAAATCATATCCCAACATTTTTTGCTAATACTTGTATTATACATTATTTTGCGACAAAAACTTGTACTTTTTTCTTAATCATATTAATAAAATAGATCGCAAGCCGTTCAGTATTATTTACTTTTACAAAAAAATTTCGTATAATTCAATCAATTACATTTTTGTTGGAGGGCCTATCATGCAAGAATTACACAAAAAAAAAGAACATAGATCTTTTAAAGAAAGACTGAAACATATCATCAATTTTTTAAATCAAAAGCAAAATATATGGCTTCTTTTTCTCGTTGTTTCCATTATCATTACCGGATTTGTTTTTTTACTCACTTCCGAACAGATCCTCTTACTTGGTAGAAATATTCTACTAAATCCCACGATACTATTTTTTAATATTTTACCTGTATTCCTATTTTTAGGCATTTCATATTTTTTATCTGGAAAAACTTTTTTTTCAATTACATTAACTTCTACAGTTTTTCTTATTTTTGCGATTATTGATAAAATCAAAGTCACCATGCGCCAAGAGCCATTGCTCCCTGCAGACTTCACTCTAGCAAAAGAAGCATTCACCATTGTAAAAACATTCCCACCCGTCCAACTTTTTTTGATCGCTTTTTTAATAATCGCTTTATTTGTGGCTATCATTTTATCTTTTCGTCTTTCCAAAAATGAAGCTCCAACCTATAAAATAAGAATTTTAGGCTTTGCCTTATTCCTGCTAATCGGCTACGGCTCAAATGCATATTGGTTTACAAATAGAGATCTATATAATAGCTACCCCGTAGTCGGCAATCCTTTTTTTACTGCAAACGAATATAACTCAAAAGGCTTAATTTACTCCTTTTGCCATCAGTTTAATATAACCAGAGTCACGCCACCAACAGGCTATGACAAAGCAACCTACGACCAGATTGAGGCAAACCACACGTCCATTGAAAAGACCAACGCACCACATATCATAATGATCATGGGCGAAGCATTCTCCGATTTGAGCGACAACCCAAATCTGGACTTTACAAATTATACAGACCCACTGGAAACCTTTAAAGAAATGTCAAATAGCGAAGATGCTATCAGTGGCAAAATTGTTGTGCCTGGATTTGGCGGTGGCACCTCAAATACAGAATACGATGTTTTAACTGCCTGCTCAACCAGATATTTGAATAACCCCCTGCCTTCGTATTCCTTTATTCATGAGCCTTTTGATGCCTTACCTTATCGCTTGTCCACAATAGGCTACGAAACGCTATCCATCCACCCCGGCTATAAATGGTTTTACAACCGCCAAAATGTCTATCCAGATTTAGGCTTTCAAACCAGTTATTTCTTGGAGGACTCCTTCGATTTATCTACCCAAGGTGTTGGCGGCTACATCAATGAAACTGCCACTATGGATAAGATTATAGAAACATTTGACACACACGTAAAAACAAGCGATACCCCTTTGTTTTCGTTCACAGTCACCATACAAAATCACGGTCCTTATGACAATCGGTATGGCGCCTTGCCACAAAATTTTGATACAAAAGTTCCTTTGACTGCTTCGGAAACAGATCTCTTAACTCAATACTTTAAGGGTATTGCCGACGCAGATAGAGAGCTTAAACGCTTGCGTGATTATGCAGCTAACAGCGAAGAACCTATCGTCATCGTTTATTTCGGAGATCATTTACCAGGTTTTTCCAACGGTATGGAGTTTTTTGACCTTCTTGACTATCCAATCGACCCAAACGGAACTTTAGAAGAACGCCTCGCATTAAATGAAACTCCGTTTTTAATCTGGGAAAATGACGTTGCAAAAGAAGATTACCCATTTTCACAAACTGCCAAAGAGATAAATCTGCCATCCTCAGGTATCATAAGCGCTAGCACTCTCGTGCCCATTTTAGCCCAACTTTTAGAGATGGAAGGGCTTTCGCCACTGTATGATTATACCAACGACATTCGCAGTGTTCTTCCGGCCAATACAACTTCAATCTTTATGGATATGGAAGGAAATTATACAGAAACACCAACCGCCGAGCAAAATGAAATCATTGCCAACCTCTCAAACTGGCAATATTATAAACTGTTCGACCAAACCGTACAAAAATAAATCATTTGCGTATAAAAAGGATGCAAGGATTTTCATCCTTTTCATAGAAGAAACCTCGCACATATATTTTTCGTCTATTCTATAAAAAAAGCGATAACAAATAAAACTTTGTTATCGCTTTTTTCTCATTTTCTTATAATATCATCGCCGTCGCAACGCTAAAATAAATCACCAACGCCACAGCATCCACAACCGTAGAAATCAACGGCCCTGCCATCATAGCCGGATCTAGTCGGAATACCTTTGCCAAAATAGGCAAAATACAACCGATGGTCTTTGCCAAAACCACCACAATCCCCATACTCAATGATACAGAAAGATTGATCCAAAAATCCGTATCATTGTTTATCAAAGTCATCTTCAACATATTAATCGAGCCTAAGGCAGCACCACAAAGAACTCCAACACGAATTTCTTTCCAAATGACCTTAAATGCATCTCGCATTTCAATTTCGCCCAAAGCCATACCACGAATGATCATGGTTGATGCCTGCGAACCCGCATTACCGCCCGTACCGGTAATGATAGGAATAAATCCGGATAATACCACCACAACATCCAAAAGACTATTGTACTGACCAATTACAAAACTACTCAGCGTTCCCGAAATCATCAGCACAGATAACCACACAATTCTGTTCTTTGCAAGCACCACAACAGACGTTTTCAAATACTCCTCGTCCGACGGAATTAACGCCGCCATCTTTTCCATATCTTCTGTTGTTTCTTGTTCAATTACATCCACGATATCATCAACCGTGATAATCCCAACCAAACGACCTTCTGTATCCGTAACAGGCAAAGCCATCCAGTTATATTTTTTAAATATCTTTGCAACTTCTTCCTGGTCATCCGTTGTCAACACAGAAACCACATCGTCTTGCATCAATTCTTCAATGGTTTCGTCGTCGGAGGCACAAATCAAAGTTCGTAGCGGAACAACACCAATTAGTTTTCGCTCCGGATCAATAACATAGCATGTATAGATGGTTTCCTTATCTGTGCCTGTTTTCTTAATCTGCGTCATTGCTTTTGCAACAGTTATATTGCTACGTAGTTTCACAAACTCTATTGTCATCAAGCTACCCGCTGAATATTCGGGGTAATTTAAAAAGTCATTGATCAGTTTTCTTGTTCCAGCATCTGTGTTTCGTAGCACCTTTTTTACAAGATTTGCCGGTGCTTCTTCCAAAAAGTCAACTGTATCGTCCAAAAACATTTCATCCACAATATTACGCACCTCTCGATCCGTAATGGAATGCACAATATGCTCTTGTGTATCACTATCCATATATGAAAAGACTTCGGATGCCATATCTTTTGTAAGCAAGCGGAAAATAAAAAGTTGCTTCTCCGCAGTCAGCTCCTCAAAATATTCAGCAACATTTGCAGGCTGTTCAGAATTTAGCTCTTCTTTCAACCGTGCATAATCGCCAGTCTCCATCAATTCATTCAAAAAATCAAATAATTTCTGCATTTCCTCCACTGTCTTTCACCCCTTCTAAGTCAAAGATTTTGAAACTACGCTTCAAAACCAAACCAATCCTGATTCGCCCGGAACATTTCTTTCCGGTCTACGACACTTCGTGTCGCACAATAAAAAAACACAACTTATTTTTTTGCAAATAGTCGTGTTTTATCCAGAAAAGGCATAGGAACAAAAGGGTCTAGCTTCTCAATCGAGGCACACCCAAATACACGACTAGTTTTTGATACGTTCGATAACCCTCAGGTTCTAAAGGCATACTTTCATTCTTGCCGTCCATTCAAATCCACCTCTGCTTTCCAAATAAATTTAGTATACTAATTCTAGTATATGCCTGAACAAATTTCACGTCAACACCTTTATGAATTTTTTCGTAGAAATTCATGCACTTTTTCTCTTAATAAAAATATTTTTCATATCTCTATTCTTGATACTATATGATTGCATTCATACACTATAGTCACTTTTTTACGCAAAATCCAACTCAAAAAAATCCCCCAAGTCAAACAAGGGGGATACCATCAATATTTTTTCAAAAAATTCCCAAACTTCGTATACTGCCCAAGCCAAGTCAGATCCACCGTTCCTGTCGGACCATTTCTTTGTTTGGCTATAATCAGCTCTGCCTGATTTTTTTTCTCAGTCTCTGGGAAATAATATTCATCTCGGTATAAAAACGCAACCACATCAGCATCCTGCTCAATCGCACCAGACTCACGCAAATCAGAAAGCATAGGTCTGTGGTCGCTTCTTTGTTCACAAGCTCGGCTAAGCTGAGATAGTGCAATGACAGGCGCCTCCATTTCACGGGCAATTGCCTTTAAATTACGTGAAATTTCGGAGATTTCCTGCTGACGAGAGTCATTTTTCCCGTTCCCACTCATCAATTGTAAATAATCAATTACAATCAAGCCAAGTCCCCTTTCCGCCTTCAAACGGCGGCATTTAGAGCGAACATCCATAGGCGAAATCCCCGGCGTATCATCAATAAATATTGGTGCCTGAGAAAGCGGACCCATAGTTCTGATCAAATCCTCCCAGTCGCTATCGTTTAATTCACCCGTTCTCATTTTTTGTGCATCAAGCATAGCCTCAGAACAAAGCATACGGTTTACCAATTGTTCTCTACTCATTTCTAACGAAAAAACAGCCACTGGCACATTGCTACGAATTGCTGCATTTTGTATGATATTTAATGCAAAGGCAGTCTTTCCCATTGACGGACGAGCAGCCAGCAACACCAAATCGGACTTTTGTAGGCCCGCAGTCTTAGCGTCAAAATCAGCAAATCCCGTCGGCACACCTGTAAGTTTCCCTTTAGAACGGTAAATATCTTCTATTTTTTCAATAGAATCAACGGCAATATCTCGAATATGGTGAAATTCTTCAGAATGGCGTTTTTGCATAATGTCAAAAATGCCTTTTTCCGCCTGATCCATAATACTATTGATGGACTCTTTCCCCTCAAAACTTAGCTGAGAAATATTACCTGCAGTCCGAATTAAGCGTCGCAACACAGATTTTTCCTCAACAATTGCCGCATAATGACGTACATTTACAGAGCTTCCCACCGCAGTAGAGATCATCGCCAAAAAAGGAACACCGCCAACTTGCTCAAAGACACCTTTTTCTTCTAACTTGTTTTTCACTGTAACCAGATCAATTGGCGAAGCCACACGATACAATTCTTCGGCCGCCTCAAAGACCATCTTGTGGTCAGGGCGATAAAAATCATCTCCCGAAAGAATTTCAAGTGCAACCGATGCCGCTTCTCTATCCAAAAACATAGAGCCTAATACAGCTTGTTCTGCCGTTTCGTCGTGGGGCGGTACACCACGGATCGTTTCATTTTGTTTTTCATTTTGTTCCATGTTTCCGCCTCCACTCCTTCATTAAGCTTCTACAATTTTAATTGCTACTTCTGCTGTTACCTTAGGGTGTATTTTAATTGTAGCTGTTCTTTCTCCAAGCATCTTAATGGGATCACCAATGGATACCTTCTTTTTATCAATATCTTGCTTTGTTTGTTCCACAATCGCATCTGCAACTTCTTTATTTGTAACCGAGCCAAACAATTTGCCGTTGCCACCTGTTTTCACTTTAATGGTAACAACTTGTTCTTTTAAAGCTTCCGCAATCGCCTGCGCACTTTCCAATTCTTCTTGCTGACGTTTTTTTTCAGACTTTTGTTTCAATTCATAGTCGTTTAGATTAGATTTTGTAGCTTCTACCGCTAATTTTTTAGGCAATAAAAAATTCTTTGCATAGCCCTCGCTTGCATTGATCAATTCACCTTTTTTACCAACACTTTTTACATCTTGCAATAAAATCATCTTCATATTTATGCTTCCTCCTCAAAATAATCTTTAATCGCTTGGCGGATTTTTTCCTTCGCTTCATCTAGACTCACCTCTGGCAACTGTGCTCCAGAAACAGTAAGATGTCCACCACCACCCAATCTTTCCATAATCCTTTGTACATTAATTTCACCAAAACTACGGGCACTGATATAAACCATATCCCCGATTTTGCAACAAACAAACGATGCTTTTACACCCGTCACATTCATTAAGTCATCTGCCGCTTGTGCTGCCGTAACGGCAGAATCTTCCAAGTTAGCAGGGCAAACAGATATTGCAATGCTTTCCATAAACAACTCGGCATCCTTAACCGCGGAAGCCTTTGCCTTGTAGGCATCCATGTCATTTTGGAACAATAATCTTACACGGATACTATCCGCACCATTTCGCCTCAAAAATGCCGCTGTCTCAAACGTAATTGCACCCGTTTTCACGCAAAAATTCTTAGTATCTACTGTAATTCCGCCTAATAAGGCATCTGCCTCAATATTTGTCAATTTTACTTTCTTTCCAATATGCTGAATGACCTCAGTAATCAATTCCGCAGTAGAAGATGCGTAGACCTCGTGGTAAACCAATACCGCGTGAACAATGGCGTCGGTACTCTTTCTATGATGGTCAAATAAAACAACTCTTTTTGCCGCCTCTAAAACCTGAGGGCTTTCCACCATCGTTTTGCGATGCGTATCCACCACAATAACCAAGGTTTTTTCGTCCATCATTTTCAAAGCATCATGTGTTTTGATTGTTAAATTATGATAATTTCCATTGGCAGAAATCTCTTGCCAAAGCTTACGAATACCGATCCCCACATCGTCCATCACAATATGGCATTTTTTATCCATAGCCCTTGCGATGGCATAAATACCCATGCATGAACCCATGCTATCTAGGTCAGCATTTTTATGTCCCATAACCAAAACACTGGAGGATTCATCCATCAATTCCCATAGAGCATCGGCCTTTACTCTGGCACGGATGCGTGCATTTCGCCCAATCTCACCAGATTTCCCACCAAAGAAAAGATAGGTTTCATCCTTTTTAATTAAAACTTGATCTCCGCCTCTACCTAAAGCCAAATCAATTGCTGCCTTAGAATTTCGCATCGCTTCGTCCAAAGAGTTTGTGCCACTACCAATTCCCATACTGATTGTAACAGGGATATGGTCGCCAACGCTAACTTCTCGGATTTCGTTCAAAATGTCGAATTTCTTGTCCTTTAGTTGCATCAGCTTCCCTCTTTTTAATAAAAACAAAAAGCGGTCTTTTTCTAATTTTTTAATAACACCATCCACATCTTGTGCCAACTGATTAAGCTTACGCTCAATTAGTGCTGATAAAATTGGCCACCTGCTTTCATCCAAGCTATCCATTACTTCTTCGTAGTTATCAAGAAAGATTGTACCAATGGCAGTCTCTTGCTCCTCCAGCTGTTGAATGAGTTGCTGTTTTTCTGTCATGTCTACAAGTGTCATAGTTAAAACCGTACCAACTGCACCATTTTCCTCAATAATTTCACAATGGTTAAGTGCACCTTGATAATACTTCTCTCCAATTTTAACCAGGCTTTTTTCTCCATTTCCGCTACTTCTCAATAATTTTTCCACAACAGATTTTGTGTATGTCATATCCGGAAAAACATCAGAAAACATCTTATTATACATCAAAACATGCCCACGAATATCCAAAACCGCATAAGGAATTGGCAAATTATGAGGTATTTGAAAATTCTCCTTTAACACAGTTGTGTCTAAAAAGGATGCAGCATTAACCTTTACACCGTCTGAATGGGGATGAAACTCTTTCAATTGGGGCCATCCAAAAAACATTGCTACCCCGCCCAACAATGTTCCAACCCCTAAGTAAGGATTCACCAATGTGCATACAAAAACCACAATCACCATAATAGAAACTGCGATAGCCGTATTATAACTACTTTTAAATTTATACATTTATATGCCTCCAAGTCGAGCTGCCTCTTTCATGATTTTTTACAGCTCATTGTGCAATTCCAATAGTGAAGTTTTCCATTCGAACCTTTCTTCTTTTAAAAGTCCAACCTTCAGCTTTGCCATAGCCTTTTGGTCAAGGGTTTCCTTTGAAATCCCCATTCTCCCCGCCAAAAGATACATTACGATTTCCAACTCGGCCAAAATCTCTGTTTTTTCGGCTTTTGATGCATTCTCCTGCATTGCCGTAAAAAATTGAGATACTACCGCCAACATCTGGCACTGCAAATTTTCAGTCATTTTTATATTCTTCGCAATATCAAATTCGCTTCCACTCATTCAAAATCCGCCTCCCATTAGATGGCTTTGCCCCTAGTAATGATATATTATATCACACTCTCTAAGCTATCTCAATAAGCAAACTTTCCTGTAAAAATAATATAAAAAGCATAAGATCATCATATTTTGTAAATAACTGTCTTAACCTGTTTTGAAATCTACAAAACGAGCTATCTGCCCCTTTCAATCAAAGCGAAGAATTGTAAAAAATCTACAGAGCATGTTCGCTTTTTCTTAAAAAAGGAAATCATATGATGTACCTTTCAACAATCACACTACCTTTTGCTATGACAACCACTCTCTATATCCGTTTTTTCAAAAAAACTCCCCAAATCAGCCTTGTGTCGTATGATTAAATTTAACACAAAAATGTAGAATTATTGGCCATTTCGTAGTATTATAAAAAAAGCTGTACTTATACATCAATTCACAAAATAAGTTTACGAGAGGTACCCATGAAAAAAATTGACTTTAAAAAAATAGACAAATCACACTTATTAATTGGGCTTTATATATTTGCTATTTCTGCTTCAATTATTCTTTTTGAAAAAATAATTGGGCATTTACCTGGGCTAAGTAAAATGATACAATCCACAATCGATACCATCCTACATTTAGGTTCGCCATTTTTCATCGGCTTTGCCATAGCATATCTTATAAACCCATTTATGAAATTTTTCGAGAAACAAATATTAAATTTTTTCCCAAAAGCCTATGAAAAAAGAAAATTAACGAGATCTTTTTGTATTTTAATCAACTACATTATTGTTCTTGGTGGGTTATTTTGGATTTTGATTTATTTAATTCCTGAGCTAAAAACCTCTATCTATTCATTTGTCTCTCAGCTATCTAGCTACTCTGCCCGACTAAATCATTCTATCACGACATTATTTGACCGCATTAACTTTATCAACTCGTCGGATGTAAATAATATCATAAATAAAATGCTTACACCTATTGTAGGTTTTTCTGATGATTTACCAAAACTAATCAGCGACGTTGCAGTAAACCTGTATTTTATCGGCAAAATCACCATAGACGTGATCATGGCAATTTTTATATCATTTTATATGCTCTACGACAAAGAAAATTTTTCACACCATATACGAAAGATTGTTTATACCATCTCAAACAAAGATAAAGCAGAAAGATTATTCTATAATATCAGTCGCGTCAACCATATTTTTCAAAAGTTTATCGTCGGCAAAGCGATTGATTCAACCATCATTGCAATACTCGCTTTTATTGGCTTTACGGTGCTAAACGCGCCATTCCCTTTGGTGTTATCTCTCATTGTTGGCGTAACCAATATGATCCCTTACTTCGGACCTTTTATTGGTGCAATTCCAGCTGCAATTGTTACACTTTTGGTTGACCCACTCACAGCATTATGGGTTATCCTTTTCATTCTAGCTTTGCAACAGTTCGATGGTAATTTCTTAGGCCCTAAAATATTGGGTGACTCTTTGGATATTAGCCCACTTTGGATCATTTTAGCAGTGGTGCTAGGTGGTGCCATAATGGGACCTGTCGGTATGTTTATTGGTGTACCTGTTTTTGCAACCATAAAAATATTCTTCCAAGAATATATCAACCGAGAATATGCCGAAAAATATGGCTATGATGATCCTCTTTTGCCGAAAACACAGGAGCATGAAACGCCACCCGAAGCATAAACTAAATAATAAAGAAAGAACAGCGTTCCCTTGACCCTGTTCTTTTCATTTTTCGGAGGATCAAAAATGAATCAAACCAAACAAACAAATATATTTGCACTCATTTTCTTTATGTTTTTTATCATATCTGCCCAACTTTTATACATGGTTCCATTCATCCATAACCTGCCCTATGAATGGTTTTCGAGCATTATTCAGATTACTTATTTCGTCGTTCCTATCGTAGGATATTTTATTTGGACGAAAAAAAATCCAAAAGAAATTTTCCGTCTCTATCCCCTAGGTTGGAAAAATTTCATCCTGATTGTACTTTTTGGCTTTGCGATACAGCCCCTTATGAACTTTTTTTCGTTTTTAACATCTATGTTTTTTCCAAACGTAGCATTAGAAGCCTTTGACTCATTGCAAAATGCCAGTATTTTGGGTTCATTAATCACCATGGCGGTTTTACCTGCACTTTTAGAAGAACTCTCACTTCGCGGGGTGTTCCTCTCAGGCTATAGCCACCTAGGTACATGGAAATCAATTTTTTGTACCGCTCTCTTATTTGGTCTATTACACATGAATCCACAGCAATTTCCTTATGCATTTATAGCAGGCTTATTTTTCTGCTTTTTGGTACAACGAACAGGCTCAATTTGGGCCTCGATCATCCCGCATTTTATTATTAATGCTACAAGCGTTGTAGCTATGTTCATCTCCACTGAAACTCCAGTGGACACAATGCCCATGTCCAATACAATAACATTGTTCGCCACAGTTTTTTTTGCATCACTGTCTATACCATTTTTGGCACTTATCTTTTATATATTTATCGTGATTAACCCAGCCCCTGCAGAGCCGCAAACAACCCACACAACAGAAAAATTTCTCTCGATACCGATCTATTGTATCTTTGCTTTATTCTTCATTTTTGGCATCTTGCCTTATATTGGCGATTTATTCTCAACGATCTAAAAACAGAACATGGCTCGTTTACGCTCTGTTCGCACTGCTTAATAGCTTTTTCAATAAAAAAGGCACTTCCCCTTGGGATAGTGCTTTTTTCTATATTTGTCTACTTCTCAACCAAGCAAAACCTAGGAATGGTTTTCCCATCAACCTCTATTGTTTCTAAAAACATATCTTTCGGTCGCACCCAAAGCCCATGTTCTCCATAAAGCTGACGATATACAACCATATCTTCTAGCGTCTCTGAGTGCTTAGCCTGTCCCACAACGCAATATTTTTTACCTTTATAATGCTCATAGATACCCTCAATGACTAGTTCCATCCTCTTGCCTCCTTGTCGTTACTTTTTACATATAAACCATAACCATTATATCATAAAAACAAATAAAACGCTTTATCATAAAAAACCAAAGACAATTATGTCTTGAAAATCTTATTTAAAACCTCTTTTCTATAAAGCTCTTATATAGCTTTTATAAAGCTTTTATAAAGCTTTTATAAAGTTTTTATAAAGTTTGTATCATATTTATCTAACTTTCCCCATAAAATAAACCAAAGCTTACTGGGAGTTGATAACCTTGGATCAGAAAAAGAAAGAGCGTAAGAAAAAAACAAAGAAAAAGAGAGAGCGTGTAGAAAAACAAAGCCAGAAAAGTAGCATTTGTATGGCAAAAGGCATGGGCATTGCCTACGCCTTTACCTGCATTTTCTTTATTGCATATGGGCTTATACTTACATATACAGATGTTTCCGAACAAAGTCTGCCTATGATTGCTTTGGTGTGCACCGCCATCTCTTCAGCAATTGCAGGATACGATTGGGCAAAATGTCGTAAAAAAAACGGATTGTTTATAGGGTTTGCAGCAGCTCTTTTATACACCCTCATCCTTTTTGTCGTGACAGGTTTGGCAAGCAATACTTTCACCTTTGGTATGTCAAAAATAATGACACTTATTGTCGCTTTTGCCGGTGGCGGCCTTGGCGGAATACTGGGCGTCGGCAGTAAAAAATGAAATAATGCTTGAAAAACAGCACCAGTGTGCTATACTATAATAATAAGAAAGTAGATAAATTTTTACTTTAAAACTTCAGCTTTCTAGATCAAGTATGAAATAGGCTGGTTTCTCCTTTGCAATAGCAGAAGAGAACCGCCTTTCTTTTGTGTAAAATGAACAAACGCAAAAATTTCAGGAGGGGCACAAAATGAAAACAAAAGGAAGATTAATGCTACTCATGATGATTGTGATAGCATTAGGGCTAAGCGCCATAACCTATTACGGAATTGGAGAGGATAAGCGTTTTAGTGTCAGTGATATCAAACAAGGCCTTGACCTAAGTGGCGGCGTTGATATCGTGTATGAGGCGGACAAAGAGGACATTACAGACGAAGAAATGGCAGCAGCGATCTCTTTGTTGCAAGGTAGACTTGACTGGAACGGTTGGTCTGAAGCGGAAGCCGCTCAAGAAGGAACAAACCGTATCCGTGTGCAAATCCCCGGCATAGCAGACGCCGAAGATGCAATTCAAGAAATCGGACAAACAGCACAGCTCGCTTTTGTAGATGAGGCCGGAAATGTATTGCTCACCGGTGACATGGTAGAAAATGCAACAAAACAAGTTGGTGCCACTTCAAACAACGCACCATCTCAACCTTACGTTTCTTTAAAATTTAATGAAGAAGGAACCGAAAAATTTGCGCAAGCAACGCAAGACAATATCGGAAAAACCATCAAAATTGTTATGGATGGCGAAGTCATTAGTTCGCCTGTTGTCCAAT
>JBKEAS010000110.1:0-6058 GCA_047972635.1 Anaerotignum sp. | reverse complement strand
CCGCCATTCCACACACCAATACCATAAATGATACCTTTTTCAACGGGATTTTCTAAACAAGCAGTAAGCCCTCTAAATTCTGTAATACAACGCTCCATACAATTTTTATCATCATCAGCAGCAGTCATGATATAGTAAAACTCTTTATTGGTAAGCTTTGTATATATTGGACATAGTCTGTCTATAAAAGTTTTCATCTGACCGTTCATAGCGTAAAAATAAATTGGTGTTGCAAATACGATAACATCTGCCTGTATGATTTTATCAAACAATTCAACCATATCATCTTTCCAAGAACATTTACCTGCATTAGAAAAACAATATCCACAACCCGAACAATAATTTATGTTTTTATCTTTTATAAAAACTTTTTCTACTTTGTTTCCATTAGAAATTGCACCTTCTAAAAAATGGTTGCACAAAGTATCTGAATTTCCATTTTTTCTTGGGCTTGCCGAAATTATTAAAACATTTGCCATAATTATCACTCCTAGTCTTGTTTTAATCAATGGTAACACTTGAAGTCTACTCTAAGTCAATACTTTTTTAAAAAAATTTTAAAACAAATAAGCAACCAATCTCAAACGATTGATTGCTTATTTGTTTTTTTAACTTATTTTTAATTTCCCAACATTATTTGTCTCTTAATTGCGCATCCAACTTCGTTGCTAATTCATCTAAGATTGTTTGCATGCTATCTGCAATATCATTATCTGCCAGCGTTCTTTCCGCACTACGGAAAGAAATGGAATACGCCACAGATTTATAGCCTGCTTGAATTTGTGCGCCCTTATAAACATCAAACAATGTTACATTTTCTAAATACTCGCCACCATTTTTCTTGATAATATCACTGATTTCTTTCACAGTAATGTCTTCTTTTACAAGCATTGCAATATCTCTTGTCATTCCAGGGAATTTAGGCAATGGCTTATATGTTACATCCTTATTGGTATATTGAATGAGTTTTTCCAAATCCAACACTGCCAAATAAGCCTTTGTACCGATTTCATAATTTCTAGCAACCAATGGATGTACTTCGCCCAAATAACCAACTACATCGCCATTGACTTGTACGTTTGCTGTTCTACCAGTATGCATCCATGAAATTTGTTTTTCCGGCACATACTCTACAACATCCTCCATACCCAAAACGCCTACCAGATGTTCAACAATACCTTTTAAATCAAAGAAGTCCATATTTCCATACATCGCTATTGTCAATGTAGGAATTTCATGAGGCAACTGGGTTAATGGCAATTCTTTTGGAATATACACTTTTGCAACTTCAAATAGACCCGCCTGCTCATTTCGTCTATTATAGTTTGTTGATAAAGAGTTTAAAATACCATTTATAGAAACCGTACGCATGATACTAAAGTCCTCGCCCAAAGGATTGGCAATGGTAACCGTCTGTCTCAACTTATGATCCGCAGGGATAAGCAACTTATCAAACACCTTAGGACTTTCAAAGCTATATGTCATCGCCTCACAAAGACCGTCAGAAATCATCGTATCTTTAACCAAAGAAGTAATACTTTGTTCGTATGTTTTCTTACCAACAGTAGGTGTTCCTGTTGCTAAAGTAGCTTCAATTTTATCATAACCATAAAAACGGCCAACTTCTTCAGCCAAATCTGCCTGTGCTTCCAAATCAGGGCGGTAAGTAGGCACTGTCACTCTACAATTCGTAGCATCAACAATTAACCCTAGGCGTTCAAAAGTTTCTTCCATTTCTTGTTTAGAAATATTTGTTCCCAAGAATTTATTGATCCACTCTGGCGAATAAGAAAGCTCCCAAGTTTCACGTTTGTTAGGATATTCATCTACCATGCCAGGAACAACTTCACCAATGCCAAGCATTTCAACCAGCTGAACCGCACGGTTTACAGCATCCAATGCCATATTGGGATCCAAGCCTTTTTCATATTTGCTAGATGCATCCGTACGCAAACCAACATTTTTTGCTGTAATACGTACATTCGGACCATTGAAGTTTGCAGATTCAAACAAAATCGCTTCTGCATCTTCACTGATCATTGAATTTTCACCGCCCATAACACCTGCAATTGCAACTGCTTTTTGGGAATCAGCAATAACCAACATGGACTCATTTAGTGTTCTTTCAACGCCATCCAAGGTAACAATTCTTTCATCTACTTCTGCTGTTCTTATAACAATTTTTCTATCAGCAATACAATCAATATTAAAAGCATGCATAGGCTGTCCCATCTCTAACATAACATAATTTGTGATATCCACAATATTGTTAATAGGACGAAGGCCCGCCGCACTTAATCTTTTTCTCATCCAACGAGGTGAAGGGCCAATTTTCACATTTTTAACAGCTCTTGCAATATATCTGGGGCAAAGTTCAGGATTTTTGATTTCAACAGATATCATATCTTGAATATTCCCTTTGCCTTCTTCTTTTACGGTAATATTAGGATATCTAAATTCTCCCTTATACGTTGCAGCAGTCTCTCTTGCTAAACCTAAAATACTAAAACAATCTGGGCGGTTAGAAGTGATTTCAAATTCAACAACCGTATCTTTAATATCTAATAGTGCAACAACGTCTTTACCCAGTTCCACTTTTTCTTGAAAAATGTAAATACCATGTTCTGGAGCTTCGGGGAAATCGTTTCTACTGCACCCTAGTTCTTCAACAGAACAGAGCATACCCTCGGATAAAATACCGCGTAAATTACCTGTCTTAATTTCTTTTCCGCCTGTAATTACAGCACCATCGAGTGCAACAGGTACATAATCTCCTACCTTTATATTTTGTGCGCCTGTAACGATGGTTAAATCCTTGCCTTGTCCAACATCAATGGTACAAATCTGCAATTTATCTGCATCCGGATGCTTTTCAATGGCTTTGATATAGCCAGTCACAATATTCTTAATTTCATCTGCCAAAGTAGTATAACCCTCTACTTTTGAACCGCTCATTGTAATATCTTCAATATATTCTTTCATGCCTACGTTTACATCAGCATATTCTCTTAACCAGGACATCGGTAAATCCATGATTATATCTCTCCTTTCAAGTAAAAAACCTTTTGGTATTTATGGTGTCGTATTCAAAGTCGTAACCAGATAGATATACGAAATTTTAAAATTGTTTTAAAAATTTCACATCATTTTCAAACAACAAACGCATATCTGTAATGCCATAACGCTGCATTGCAACACGTTCTAGACCCATACCAAATGCAAAGCCACTATAAATTTCAGGATCAACACCGCTCATCTTTAATACTTTAGGATGAACCATCCCACAACCTAAAAGTTCGATATAACCTTCACCTTTGCACACACGACAACCTTCACCACCACAAGCAAAACAAGTTACGTCCATTTCTGCACTAGGCTCTGTGAATGGGAAATGGTGTGGACGGAAACGAACCTTTGTGTCCTCACCAAATAACTCTTTTGCAAATACTGCTAACGCGCCTTTTAAATCACCCATAGTGATATTCTTATCAATTACAAGTCCTTCTAACTGATGAAATACAGGAGAGTGCGTTGCATCCACTTCGTCCGAACGATAAACCGTACCAGGAGAAATCATTCGGATTGGCAATTTACCTGTTTCCATCGTTCGAACCTGAATAGGTGATGTTTGTGTTCTGAGCAAAATACCATTGCCAATGTAAAAGGTATCCTGTTCATCCCTTGCAGGGTGATTTGCCGGGATATTTAAGGCTTCAAAGTTATAATACTCCTGCTCAACCTCAGGTCCTTCAATAACTTCATACCCCATACCCATAAAAATATTTGAAATCTCATCAATTACAATGCTCATCGGGTGTTTATGTCCACCTGCTTGTGGATTACCAGGCATGGTTACATCGATTTTTTCTTCTTCCAGACGCTTTGCAATCTCTGCTACTTCCAAACGCTTTTTAACTTCTTCTAATTTATTTTCAATATCCTGTCTTACATCATTTGCCAATTGACCAATAGTAGGACGTTCCTCCTCGGAAAGCTTACCCATCTCTTTCAAAATAGCAGTCAATTCACCTTTTTTTCCCAGATATTTCACTTTCATTTCATCAATATGTTTTATTTCTTTTACTTCATGAAAAGCCGCAATGGCTTGATCATGAATTGCTTTAAGTTTTTCTTTCATCGTACTTCTCCTCTCGTTTTCTATAAACAAAAAAATAGCCCTCATCCGACAAAGGGACGAAGACTTCCGTGGTACCACCCAAATTCCTGCATTCACAGGCACTCAAAATGCGTAACGTGCATGAGACGGGTTTTCCTACTATTGTTCAAAAAACCAGCTCCAGTGGGAACTTCTACAAATTCTTATGCAAAAAACGCTTTCAGCCAATGACGTTTTCTCTCTGTTGCCTTTTATTTGTATACTTTTCACCTTCACAGCTATTTAACTCTTTAATCAAAGATTTTAATGCTTCGCCTAAAACCAAATCAAGCCTTGGTTTGTCCGCCAACATCATGGCGGTCATTTTAGGGCAAGCCAATCGCTTTAATAAAAATTATTTTAACACAACAAAATAGAAAGTCAATAGTTTCAAAGATTATTATTATAAAAAATTGAAAATTTTAGTTTTTTGCTAAACCAACCCCAAAATTTTAGCACTATTTCATTCAATTGAAAAAATATGCAAATCATATAATCTTCAAAAAAATCGAATTTAGGTATAATCTTTTAATCTCCTCATATGTTCTTTCATTCTTTTTTCTACGCCGT
Organism: Anaerotignum sp.; assembly: GCA_047972635.1. GTDB lineage: Bacteria > Bacillota > Clostridia > Lachnospirales > Anaerotignaceae > Chakrabartyella. Next base: position 1,332 of record JBKEAS010000110.1, on the reverse strand, counting down.
TATCAGAAAGGTCATAATAAACTGTGCCCACCAATTCGTCGGGCAGATACTGTTGCTCTACGTAATGATTGGGATAGCTATGTGCGTATTTATATCCCACACCATTACCCAATTCCTTTGCACTGCTATAACTTTTATCCCTCAAGTGCGGCGGCACCGCACGTATATGAATATTTTGCACATCATCCAAGGCTTTCTTTATTCCTACATAAGCTGCATTGCTTTTGGGTGCACAAGAAATATAGGTCACTGCCTGTGCAAGCGGTATGCGACCCTCGGGTAAACCAATAAAATCGACAGCCTGCATTGCGGCAACCGCAACTTGAAGTGCATGAGGATCTGCATTTCCCACATCCTCAGAAGCACAAATAACCACCCTACGGGCAATAAATTTGGGATCCTCCCCCGAATAGATCATCTTTGCCAAATAATACAATGCCGCATCCGGATCCGAACCTCTCCTGCTCTTAATAAAAGCAGAAATGGTATCATAATGGTTATCACCATTCTTATCATAATTCAAAGAACGCTTTTGGATACACTCCTCCGCAACAGAGAGCGTAATATGAATTGTTCCATCTTTGCCTTTTTCCGTTGTCAGTACAGCAAGCTCCAACGCATTGAGCGACGCTCTGGCATCTCCATTGGCAGTATTAGCAAGAAAAACCAATGCATCATCATCAATTTTTGCTTGATATACGCCCATACCACGATCTACATCATCAATTGCCCAACGCAAAAGCTGTTCAATATTTTCTTGTTCCAATGAATTTAGCTGAAATAAAATAGAACGAGACACAAGTGCTTTATTTACCTCAAAATAAGGGTTTTCAGTCGTAGCCCCTATCAAAATAATGGTACCATCTTCCACATGAGGCAACAGAGCATCCTGTTGGGTTTTATTAAAACGATGAATTTCATCAATAAAAAGAATGGTCTTTGTGCCATACATCCCTTGTCTATCTTTTGCATCCGCAATGACGTCCTTGATATCCTTGATACCGGCAGTTGTTGCGTTCATTTGCTGAAAATCGCTTTTTGTGGTGTTTGCAATAATTTTTGCCAGTGTTGTTTTCCCTGTTCCTGGAGGGCCATAAAAAATCACCGAACTCATTCGATCACTTTTTATTGCACGGTATAATAGCTTTCCCGGGCCCACAATATGTTCTTGACCCACAAACTCCTCTAAAGTTTTTGGCCTCATACGTGCGGCTAAAGGGGCATCTTGATTTCCTCTTTGGCTTCTGTTGTATTCAAAAAGATCCATTGCTAACCACCCTTTTATTTTGTTAAAAATAAACACGCATCTCCAAAGGAGAAAAAACGATATCT
>JBKEAS010000088.1:0-2892 GCA_047972635.1 Anaerotignum sp. | reverse complement strand
TTGAACAATTTCTGGAATGGTTCATCAAAAGGCACAGCACCGATGTCGTATAAGAATTTTGTATAGAAACGAGCATACAGTAAGTGCAATACAGCGTGTTCAATGCCACCTACATACAAATCAACTGGTGCCCATTTTTTCAAAGCATCCATACTTGCTAATTCATCGTTATTATGGTTATCCACATAACGAAGGAAATACCAGCTAGAACCAGCCCACTGAGGCATCGTATTTGTTTCTCTTTTTGCAGGCATGCCACAAACAGGACAAGGTGTGTTGATCCACTCATCAATCTGAGCCAATGGTGATTCACCTGTATCTGTAGGTTTGTAGGATTCTACATCTGGAAGCAATACTGGCAACTGATCTTCAGGTACAGGAACGGTACCGCAATGTTCACAATGGATGATAGGAATAGGTTCGCCCCAATATCTTTGTCTAGAAAATACCCAGTCGCGTAGCTTATAATTTACAGTTTTCTTGCCGATACCATTTTCTTCCATTAAATGAGGTGCTTTCGCTTTCGCTTCAAATGCTTTCATGCCATTCCAATCGCCAGAATTGATGATGATACCATCTCCGGTGTAGGCTTCTGTTAAAGGCTTTTCCTCTTCGCCTTCAGCTAAAATAACTTGGATAATAGGCAAATCGTATTTGGTAGCAAAATCAAAGTCACGTTCGTCATGTGCAGGTACACACATAACCGCACCTGTACCATAATCAGCCAATACATAATCTGCTACCCAAACAGGAATTTCTTTCCCATTTAGAGGATTTACACAGTATCTACCAGTAAATACGCCTGTTTTTTCTTTGTCAGTCAAGCGATCAACAGAGGATTTTGTAGAAGCATCAAAGCAATACTTTTTAACAGATTCTTTGTATTCTGGTGTTACAAACTCATCTAAGCCTTGATACTCAGGAGCCAATACCATAAAGGTAGAACCATAAAGTGTATCTGGGCGTGTGGTATAAACCGTAATGGTTTCATCACTACCACTTACTTTAAAATCAACCTCTGCGCCATAACTTTTTCCAATCCAGTCAGACTGCATCTTTTTAACTTTGTCAGACCAGTCTAATTTCTGCAAATCATCCAATAATCTATCTGCATATGCAGTGATTTTTAACATCCACTGACGAAGGTTTTTCTTTGTTACGGTTGTGCCACAACGCTCACAAGTACCGCCGGCTGCTTCTTCATTTGCTAAAACACATTTACAACTTGGGCACCAATTAAGAGGCATTTCTTTTTCATATGCCAAGCCTTTTTTAAACATCTGGACAAAAATCCACTGTGTCCATTTGTAGTATGCAGGATCGGTTGTATCAACTTCTTTATCCCAATCATAGATAGCGCTAATTTCGTGAAGCTGTCTCTTTACATTTGCAATGTTATCTACAGTAGAAATACGAGGATGCACATTATTTTTAATCGCAAAATTTTCAGCAGGCAAACCAAAAGCATCCCAACCCATTGGATGCAAAACTTGAAAACCTTGCAAAACTTTATATCTACTTACTACATCGCTTAAAACGTAACCTCTCCAGTGTCCAACGTGAAGCCCTGTTCCTGAAGGATAAGGGAACATATCTAAGCAATAATATCTAGGTTTTTTATCATCTTCCACGTTAATGGGATTTTTTTCCCATTCTCCACGCCATTTCTTTTCGATTTCATTAAATTCATAACGACTATCCATCATAAATTCCTCCTTTTAAAATAATAAAATAAGTATAAGTCCATGTTTTGGCTATTTTAAACTGCAATAGCATATTAAATCTTATTGCAGCCCTTTTCGCCAGATTTAAAGTTGATAATACTAAAAAAACCTCCGTCTCTAGTTAGAGACGAAGGGATACTCCGTGTTACCACTCTAGTTTGCCAAAGGCACACTCAAAAACCTATAACGGGGCAACCGTTGCCGCTTACTTATCGAAACCGATGTTCTGGGCAAAACTCCAAGGCCAGTTCCAAAATGTGCTTTTACCGACTCACACCAACCGTCGGCTCTCTGAAAAAAACGACTATAATGTACTCTTCCTTATCAACGTCTGTTATGCAATTATTTATAACATATTCACCAATAAAATGCAAGCGTTTTTAGCTATTTTTTCATGTATACATTTAGCTAGCTTTTCAGACAACATCATCATTCTCAAATTGATTGCTATAGAGGTTAAAATAAAAACCTTTGCTATTCATCAATTCTTCATGAGTTCCACGTTCAATAATCTCACCATAATCAATGACAGCAATCAAATCAGCATTCTTTATTGTACTCAAACGGTGTGCAATAACAAAATTTGTACGCCCTTTCATTAAATTTTGCATCGCTTCTTGAATTTTCATCTCTGTTCTGGTATCTACGTTGCTCGTCGCTTCATCGAGAATTAATACAGATGGATTTGCTAAAATTGCTCTGGCAATTGCAAGCATCTGTCGCTGACCTTGGCTTAAGTTCCCACCACCATCAGTCAATACAGTATCATAGGCATCTGGTAAACGACGTATAAATTCATGTGCATTTGCAAGTTTTGCTGCTTGCTTTATTTCTTCGTCGGTTGCATCGAGCCTACCATAGCGTATATTTTCACAAATGGTGTCTGTGAATAAATATGTGTCTTGTAAAACAATGCCTAAATTAGAGCGGAGGCTTCTACGTTTGATATTTCTGATATTATGCCCATCAATTGTAATCGTTCCGGAATTGGTATCATAAAATCTTGTCAATAAATTGATGATAGTGGTTTTACCTGCTCCTGTAGGACCTACAAAGGCAATTGTTTGACCCGGTTTTGCGTGTAAATTTATATCTTTTAAAATCGGATGACCTTCTTGATAAGAAAAGTGCACATCCTTTAAGAGCACATCGCCTTCTACACCTTTTA
>JBKEAS010000080.1:0-8698 GCA_047972635.1 Anaerotignum sp. | reverse complement strand
GTATCTGCAAATGTTAAATTGTTTGCGTCCAAAACTGCAGCAAGGTTTTTCATTACTTGTTCTGTCTGGTCTTCAATTGTTGTTGCAACAACGTCGCCAACAGCAGGATCGATTGCGATTTGGCCGCTTGTAAAAAGAAATCCGTTTGCAGCGATTGCCTGAGAATAAGGTCCGATTGCTGCAGGTGCTTTATCTGTGCTTGTAACTTTTATCATAATGATTACCTCCAAAATTTTATAGATTATCTTCATTTTATATCTAAATATATTGTAACGTAAAGACATTTTCTAGTCAATGTATTTTTCACGCATACAAATTGTTTCGGCGTATTTTTTTGTTTTTTTCAATTTCTTGTTTCCTTTTCTCCTGAATTCGGGTAGAATAAAAATAATGTGTATTTTTATTGAATTGTAAAATATAGAAAAAGATAGAAAGGAATTTATAGAAAATGAGTATTTTGGAAGAAATCCAAAGAAGGCGAATTTTTGGTATTATTTCTCACCCCGATGCCGGAAAGACAACTTTAACAGAAAAACTTTTGCTTCATGGTGGTGCAATCCGTGAGGCGGGAACGGTAAAGGCAAGAAGAAATGGAAAATCTGCGACAAGTGACTGGATGGAGATTGAAAAAAAACGTGGGATCTCTGTTACTTCTTCTGTTATGCAGTTTGAATATGAAAATAAAGTGGTTTCTATTATGGACACGCCAGGACATAACGATTTTGGCGAAGACACCTATCGTATTCTAACCTCTGTGGATAGTGCAGTTATGGTTATTGATGCGGCAAAGGGTGTGGAGACGCAAACGGTGAAACTTTTTAAAGTTTGTAGTATGCGAGAAATCCCTATTTTTACCTTTATTAACAAATTAGACCGTCAATCACGGGATCCATTGGAATGTATGGCGGATCTTGAGGATGCACTAGGCTTGCCATCTACAGCGGTTACATGGCCAATTGGAAATGGCATTACTTTTGAAGGTATTTATGATAGATTGGAAAATAAGGTATACCTATATCGTCAAAAAGATGGCGTAATTGAGCTTGGACCAAAGGGGGTTTTTGGTGAGGCGTTAGAAGGCGTTATTTCTCAAGCAAATTTAGATTTTTTGCGTGATGAGATGGATCTTTTAGATGGTGCGGGCAATAAATTTGACTTGGAAGAAATCAAAGCGGGTAAACTGTCTCCTGTTTTTTTTGGTTCTGCGTTGGCGGATTTTGGAATTACGCCGTTTTTGCAGCATTTCTTAGAATGGGCACCTGCACCTGGCGTTAGAAAAACGACACAAGGAGAAGTAAATCCTACGGATGAATTTTTCAGTGGTTTTATTTTTAAAATTCAGGCAAACATGAATCCTGCCCATAGAGATAGACTGGCATTCATGCGAATTTGTTCAGGTACATTCAATCGAGGCATGACAGTCACGTTATCTAGAACCGGAAAGCAAATGAAGCTAACCCAGTCGACGCAGTTGATGGCGAATGAACGTGAAACGGTAGAAACGGCAGTGGTTGGTGATATTATTGGTATTTATGATAGCGGTAATTATCAAATTGGAGATACCTTAACAGATAGAAAAGAGAAATTATTTTTTGAACCATTGCCAACATTTCCACCAGAGTTATTTATGCGTGTGCATCCTGTAAATTCTTTGAAAGCAAAGCAATTTCAAAAAGGCGTGCAACAGTTGGCACAAGAAGGTGCAATTCAAGTGTATCATAATGAGTTTAATGATATTATTTTGGGTGCGGTAGGACAATTGCAGTTTGAGGTGTTTGAATACCGTTTAAACAATGAATATAATTCGGAAATTCGTATGGAAGCTTTGGATTATGGTGTTGCACGTTGGGTTAATTTGGCGACAGTTAAGGACATTAGAGATCATTTGATTGCAAGAACAACATTGGTATATGATCGTTTTGAAAGACCAATCTTACTTTTTGCAAATCAATATACACTCAATAATTTTATGCAGAAAAATCCTGATATTGTGCTTTGGGAAGCTTTAAGCGTGGATGATAGTGAATTTCAAGACAGATAAAAAAGAGGCGAGCCGTATACCGGTTTGCCTTTTTTTCGTTCAAGAAGATCATCGGGTCTATTGACGCTGTCAAGAACTGAGATTTTGTGGTAAATCTTGGGGTAGGCGAAGGAGTATTTTTGTCGAAGGATAAAGTTTTATTATGTTTTATGAAAAGGGAAAGGTATAGATTAGATTTAAAATACCTTTGCTTCTTAATGTATTCTATATTATTATATAATTAATATGTGGTAGAGAGGAAGAAGTGGAGGGGATCAATAATGAAGGATGAAACTCTTGCAGAACTAGAAGATAAACAATTCATTTCTAAAGCCAAGCAAGGAGATATGGCGGCATTTGAAGAGTTGATTCTACAGCACGAAAAAATGGTTTATAACGTAGCATTAAGGATGATGAACCATAGTGAGGATGCCAAAGATATTTCCCAGGAAGTTTTTATTAAGGCATATCGTAACATATCTAATTTTGATGAGCGGTCGACATTTTCGACATGGATATATCGGATCACCACCAATACTTGTATTGATGAAATGAGAAAGCGAAAAGGTAAGCAAACATTTTCTTTAGATAATGAGTTCGAAGGCGAAGAGAGTAGCTGGAAGCGAGAAGTGGCTGATGATGCAGATACACCAGAAAAGAGTCTTCTGAAAAAAGAAGAAAAAAACGAAATACTTATGGCGATGGAAGGCGTCTCCGAGGAGTACAAAATGGTTTTTATCCTTAGGGATATACAGGGGCTTTCATATGAAGAAATTTCGGATATTTTAGATTTAACACTAGGAACGGTGAAATCTAGAATATCTCGTGCTAGAAAAAATATTAAAGAAGAGATTTATAAAATTCGGGAACAAAATGGTAAATATCTCCGTCATAGAATATAAGAAAGGAGGGAGAAACCGTGGATTGTGAAAAATGTAGGGAATTGTTATGGCAATATTTAGCACAAGAAGAATTAAGCAAGGCGGATGTGGAACAGATCGAGACACATTTGTCTACTTGTGATGGTTGTAAAAACGAAGCCGCTGAACTACAGGAAATCATGGCTTCTTTGAGAACCCTACCTGAGGAAGATTTGCCTGAGGGCTATCATAGTGAATTGATGGGAAAATTGGCAAAAGAGGCAAATGTAATTCCTTTGATTGTCAAGAAAAAACCTAAATATAGATGGAAACAATTTAGCCTTATAGCTGCGGCAGCGTTACTTATTGTGGCTGTGGATGGAGCACAGGGATTTTTGCGGAGTGATTATGAGCAAAAACAACAGCAATTGGTAGAAAATGTTGCACAAAATACCACGCAAAACAAAAATGATGAGTTGAGTCAGAATGTAATCATACCTGATAAGGATAATCAGGATGCCTTAACAGCAGATGAAAATCAACCAGAAGAAGATAATTCAGTTCAAATAAAAGTAAATCAAGCTTCAAATAGTGCACCTAGAAGAACAGAAGTAACAGTTGAGGAACAACAAAATGTGCAACCGCAAAAAACGGCTATCACAGAACCACAAAAAACAACTGCCCCAGAACCACAAAAAGTAGAAAGCGTATTGCAAAGTGCATCTCCATCTGTATTGCAAGGTGCGGTAGGAAAAAATCTTGAAACAGATCAATCGGAACAAGAAGGAGTATTATTTAAAGCAAATACCGCCGACGAAACCGCCTTGGGCATAGAAAAAGAAGTTATATTAACGGTAAAAAGCAAAGATAAAATTTTGGATGATATCAGAGAATTAACCGTTTCACTTGGTGGCTCTGCAGAGGAACAGGTAATTGCAGATACCATTAGAATTTCGGTACCACAGAACAAAGAAGAATATTTTATGGAAGGGCTAAAGAAATTGGGTGAGGTTCGTACTTTAGAAATATCCTCTGAAACAATGGATGATATTACTTTTCAGATAACAATAGAATTGGCATGATTGAAAACGCTTTTTTCTAAGATTAAGGAAGAAAGCGTTTTTTTCATGTAGGGTAAATAGGGTGGTTGTTTAAAGGTTTGAGAATGAACAGGTTTAGGAAGCAACAGCGATAGTTGTATGTAGAGAGAAAAGAGCATTTACCAAATCGTAAACTTGGCATATCATGTAAGGAGATATGTGTTTTTGTGTTGAATTTGTATTGCAATGTGAAATAGGAGTAGGTGAGAAAATGATTGGAAAAGCAAATTTCCATACCCATACCACTTTTTGTGATGGGAAAGAATTGGCAGAGGATATGGTTTTGGCAGCAATGAAGAAAGGTTTTACTGCCCTTGGTTTTAGTGGACATAGTTATACTCATTTTGATAAAAGATATTGCATGAGTAAAACTGGGATGGGGGAGTATAGAGATGAGGTGTGGCGTTTAAAGCAACTGTACGCCGATAAAATTAGTATATACTGTGGCATAGAACAAGACTTTTATTCTAGTGAGCCGAGTTCGGATTTTGAGTATGCCATTGGTTCGGTACACTATATAAAAAAAGAGGGACAGTTTTTATTGGTGGATGAAATGCCAGAAATTATGAAAAAGGATATTTTAGAGCAATTTGGTGGTGACCCTTATGCATATGCAAAAGTATATTTTGAAACAGTCGAGCAGATATTGCAAAAAACAAATGCAGATATCATAGGGCATTTTGATTTGATTACAAAGTTTAATGAAGACAATACCATTTTTGATACAACAAAAAAACGATATAAAGATTATGGAATTGAAGCCATTGAAGCCTTAATTCCCTATGACAAGCCTTTTGAAATAAATACGGGTGCTATTTATCGTGGATTTAGAAAAGAGGTATACCCTTCGGTAGATTTTTTGAAAGAGATTAAAAATCGAGGTGGAAATATTTTGTTTTCTAGCGATAGTCATGATGGGGAGTCTTTGGGTTTTGGTTTTCACGAGGCAGAGAAATTGGCCTTTGAGTTAGGGTTTCAATCTAGGTTGGTTTGGACACCAAAAGGTTTTGAAGAAGTGGGACTTAGTAGAAATCAATGAAAGTTGATAAATAGAAACCGCCTATGCTTTTGACAACTTTGTTGCAAAAGACATAGGCGGTTTTTTTTCGTGTTATGATTTATTCTGCATCAATTAAGCCGGAAGTGATTAAGAAATCATGTGCGACATCTGATGGCTTTTCTTGTAATTCGTCAACGCGATAGTTTAATTCAATCATAGTATCATCAGTAAGAATAGCGCCTAATTCTGCTAAGACAGGAACTATTTCTGGATATTGTGACAATACTTCTTCTCTAACAAGAGGCATTGCATAATAAGGAGGGAAGAAGTTCTGATCATCTTCTAGTACCACCAAATCGAATTTTTTCAAAAGACCATCTGTTGAGAAAGCATCAATCACATCAACATCCTTGTTGATCAAAGCAGTGTATCGATGAGAGCTGTCTAGCGCTAAGCTTTCTTTTAACGTAAAGTTATATTTCTTTAGCAAACCAGGAAGACCGTCCTCTCGGTTAAGGAACTCGAATGTTGTTCCAGAAGTCATGGTGCTACCTACTTTTGCAAGGTCGCTAATGGTTTCTAGACCATATTTTTCAGCGGTTTCTTGTGTTACAGCTAGAGCATAAGTGTTGTTGAAGCCCATTTGCTCCAATACATCAATGTCATATTGCTCTTTCAGTTCTGCCTTAGAAGTGTCATACACTTCTTGCATATCGGTAATAGGTGGATATTTTAAAACATCGGTATACACGGTACCGCTATAGTCGATATAAAGATCTACATCTCCTGTTTGAAGTGCACCAAAACATACCTGACTACTACCAAGCTCTAGTTTACGGTTGACTGTGATATCCGTACGATCTTCAATCAAATCAGACACAAGGTTTCCTAAGATAGCCTGTTCTGTATAGTCTTTTGAAGCAACGGAGATAACTTTGGCATCATCTGTTTTTGGTGTGACAGAAGTCAAAGCAAATATCAGTGCCAATAAGAAAGCAAAGATTGCTAGAATGATTTTTTGTGATTTCCTTTTTTTCATTTTTGTAGCAGTATCGCCTTTTTGTAAACTAATTGGCGTAACCAATTTCTCTACGATACTAAGTAGGTAGTCGATTAGCAATGCCAAAAGACAAGCAGGGATAGCACCGGCAAGGATTTGGTTGTTGTTTATCGTTCTGATACCGGAAAAAACCAGATAACCCAAGCCACCGGCGCCGATAAAAGCCGCCATTGTCATCAGACCAACAGCAGTAACAGAGGCAATTCTAACACCAGCCATAATTACGGGTAAGGCTAGAGGGATTTGTACCTTTGTTAAGACCTGAAAAGGCGTCAAACCAATACCTTTTGCAGCTTCTAATGTCTGCGGATTAATGCTTTGGATACCGGTATAAGTGTTTTTGATAATAGGTAGCAAAGAATAAAGTACAACTGCAACAATGGCAGGCACTTCACCGATGCCTAAAAATGGTATCATAAAGCCTAACAATGCCATACTTGGAATTGCCTGAACAACATTTGCAACAGACAAGATAGGTTTACTTGCTTTTGCAACATGGGAAATCAAAATACCCAAAGGTACACCAATTAAAATAGCCAGTCCAACGGAGATACCTGTTAATTTAATATGCTCAATCAGCAAAGAAAGAATTTGGTCAGAATTTGCTGATATGTAATTAAAAAATGCTAAAATTTGTGTCATACTTCCTCACCTTCCTCTTCAAAATCAAAGTACTGTTGGCTCAAGGAAGTTACGAGGCTACTTCTTGTAATTAGCCCTGCCAACCTTCCGTCTTCAAATTGAACAGGGACAGTAGATAGTCCGAGGTCGGCTACAGATTTGAGTGCATCTAAAATGTTTTCGTCAGGGCGAAGAACAGGGTATTTTGTTGTCATAAATGCCTCTGCCGTTTGTGATTTATCTTCGACACCTCTTAGGCGGCTCGCTTTCACCATACCCAAAAGTTCGTTGGTTGCTTTGTTTACAACCAAAAGACTGTCAACTTTTTTCTGACGCATACGTTCCATACATTGTAGTACGGGCATATCTTTTGAGGTTGTAATTGGGTTTTCGATCATAATGTCACTTACCTTTATAAATTCTGGCGATGACCAAATACGGTTTTTACCAACGAAGTTAGAAACAAACTCGTCAATTGGATTTTTTAGAATATTTTCAGGCGTGTCATACTGAAGGACTTCTCCGTGTTGCATGATACAAATTTTATCAGCGATTTTGATCGCTTCTTCCATATCATGGGTAACGAATATAATCGTTTTCTTTACTTTTAATTGCAACTGCACCAATTCGTCTTGCAAATCGGATCTTGTGATTGGATCTAAGGCTGAAAACGGTTCATCCATTAAAATGATATCAGGGTTTGTTGCAAAGGCACGGGCAACACCCACACGCTGTTGCTGGCCACCACTAAGTTCTGTAGGGTAGCGGTTTAAGAATGTGTCGCTATCCAAACCAACCATTTCCATCAGATTTTTTGTGTTTTTTGCAATTGTTTCAGGGTTGGTTTTTTGTAAAGTGGGGATCAATTCAATATTTTCTTTGATTGTCATATGAGGGAAAAGCCCTGTTTGCTGAATAACATATCCAATTTTTCTTCTAAGTTCAACTTCATTAATATTTTGAATATTTTCATTGTCAATATAGATTGTTCCATTAGAGGGCTTAATTAAACGGTTAATCATTTTTAATAGGGTCGTTTTACCACAACCACTTTCGCCAATGATGGCAACCAATTGCCCTTTGGGTATTTCAAAGCTAACGCTTTTAAGAACATTTTGTGTTTTAAAATTTTTGGTAACTTTGTCAAAACGTACCATCTTTATTCCTCCTTATTTAAAAGTAACAACTTAATTTTAATATAAAGTTGTTACTTTTGTCAAGAGGCAAATAACGACAAAGGGGATATATATGCAGAGTAAAGGTTATTTTTTCGGCGGTTTCATAAAGTTAATGGATGTCTTTGTGAGTAACAGGGTAACAAAATTAGATGGATGAGACAAACAGGAAAAACGCCCAATTTTCCTTAATTATTAAGGAAAGTTGGGCGTTTTATATCTATCATGTTTTTTAAGACAATATAAAAATAGTATGGATAGAGATGTTTTCATAAAGGATAAAAGATTTTAATTTTTTTGTCTTAAATGACCTGTTTCTTTTTCAAGATATTCTTGTGCCATGCTTTCCAAAGAAGTGTTATCTACTACTTCGTCTAGGGCATCTTTCATTTTTTTCCATAAAGAAAGAGAAACACAAAAATCAGAGTTAGGGCAGACTGGATTGTCCACACAATCAACGGGTGAAAGAGAGCCTTCGAGGACTTGTAAAATTTGGCCTATGGTGATGTCTTTTGGATGCCTAGATAAGACATAGCCGCCTTGTGCCCCTCGGAAACTCTTTACCAAACCAGCTTTTGTAAGTGGATTTATGATTTGTTCTAGATACTTTTCGGAAATTTGCTGTTCTGCGGCGATTGCTTTTATAGGCAGTGTGCCTTTATCAAAATTAATAGCCAAGGAAAGCATTAAGCGAATACCATAACGCCCTTTTGTGGAAATTTTCATCGATACACCTCTATTCTTCTTGCCAACCTTTGCAGATATCAACCCATTCGCTACATTTGCCAAAATGGAATAATTCGTCGCAACTTAACTCTATGGCTGAGTTGCTACTGCCAGCGGCAGGGAAAACGGTTTCAAA
>JBKEAS010000297.1:0-11406 GCA_047972635.1 Anaerotignum sp. | reverse complement strand
GTTACAGTTGGGTGCAATCGAACTTATTTCCGCGCTATTTTGCGAAGTCAATCCAATTCCTGTTAAGGCAGCTTTGGATTTGATGGGTTACGAAGTTGGCCCTTGCCGTATGCCTCTTTGCACTATGGAAGATAAAAATGTAGAGGTCTTAAAAAAAGCCATGCAGAATTACGGCTTGCTTTAATAGCATTTTCTTTGCGGCAAAGATTAATTTCTTTGTCGCATTTTAAATCAAAGAAAAAAGTTTATATCCGTCTTTTTTCAAATGTTCAAACTATATTTACGGTATAACAAAAATACAAATTTCAAAGTTACACCCTTCCACAGTCTTGCTCAACTTTAAAAAAATGAACAAGTTTCTTGTGGCAAAATAAATGTAACTTCTAAAATAAAGCTGAAAAGGAGCATATCATATGATTAATATTATTATGCATGGTTGCGGCGGAAAAATGGGTCGGGTTGTGGCAGAAATCGTTAACGCTGATAATCAGTGCCAAATCGTTGCGGGAATTGACCCAGGAATGCCTGAAGCCAATTTCCCCTTGTTCCCCACCCCTGCTGATTGTACTATAAATGCAGATGTAATTATTGATTTTTCAACTGCAGCCGCTGTACCTGCGTTATTAGAATTTTCAAAAACAAAAAAAATTCCCGTTGTGGTTTGTACCACAGCCCTTGACGAAGAAACGTTGCATTTACTAAAAGAAACTTCAAAAAATGTTGCTATTTTAAAATCTGCCAATATGTCAATCGGTATCAACCTATTGATTGACTTGGTACAAAAAGCAACAAAAATTCTATACGATGCAAACTTTGATATCGAAATCGTAGAGAAACACCATAACCAAAAAATTGATGCTCCAAGTGGCACTGCCATGGCATTGGCCGATGCAATAAACCAAGCCATGGATCAACAATTCGACTATGTTTACGACCGTTCTCAAACAAATACAAAAAGACAACGTAATGAAATAGGCATGCATGCAGTCCGTGGTGGCAATATCGTAGGTGACCATGACGTCATTTTTGCCGGTAGAGATGAAGTCATAGAACTAACACATCGTGCTACATCCCGTGAGGTTTTTGCAGTTGGTGCAGTAAAGGCTGCAAAATTCCTAGCATCACAAGATGCAGGTCTTTACTCCATGAAGGATCTATTTGCGTAACCCATTACAAAAAAACATTTATAAAAGAGTGTAGGCAACGCAATGTCCCACACTCTTTTATCTTTTTCATCGCTTTATTAAATTTTTGAACTTTCTTACCTCATTTACTCCTACTAGCAACCTTAGTTGCTTTATAAAAAACTACAGCCAAATCTGCTCCTACAAGACACATAAAAAATTACCGTCAAAATGACGGCAATTCCTAAAATCTTATTCAAGCATTGCGAAAACACATCTCACAATGACATTTTTTCCAATCGACTTTATTTATAAAATCACTGTTTTTCTACTTTCATTTGATAAATACAATCAGCGATTTCGGCAATCTTTGGAGACAACACATCTCCAGTGAGAATAATATCCATAAAACTGCCACGCTTATTTAGCAACTCCACCAACTCTATTTCTTCTAAAAAACCTTTTTCTACACATTCAAGCACCCCATCAAGAAGGAGCATTTCACATTCGCCTGTGTCGACTATTTTTCTAGCGAAATTAAAGGCATTTCTAATCTCCCCGCTAATTTCCTTTCGAGCCGCTTCGTCAATCTCTTGCTCTATTCGTTTTTTTTCAAAGCTAAAAATACGAAAATCCGGTTCTAAGGTTTTCAATAATTCTATTTCCTTTGCATTATGATAATCCATAAATTGTATCATCACAACACGCAATCCATCTCCAATAGCTTTAAAACCTCTGCCCATAGCAACACAGGTTTTCCCCTTACCTGTACCATAATAAACGGAAATCTGCCCTTGTCTCACTTTTATTCAACTCCTGTTATTCTTCTGTAAATTCATCCACATAAACTAAACTTTCAGTACCATTTGGAATTTCAATTTTGGAAACAGAAACCTCATAGGCAACACGTTCTTCCATATCTTCTCCCATTTTTTTCTGATAACTCCTGCTCTGTACCCTGCCCCAAATCTTAATATTCGAACCTACTTCAAGATTTATCATATATCTTGCATTACGCCCCCACATAATGCATGGAATATAATCAGATTTATTGTATGCACGGTTTACTGCCACCAAAACATCTGAAATTTCTCGTCCAAAAGGTGTCTTTCTATAGATTGGCTGTTTACAGATAAATCCATTCAAAAAAATCTGATTTGCATTTTTATAATCGCCATCTTCTAGAATATGTATTTCTCTGGCAAATACAGTCAAAACTAACCTATTCTTCTTACTATTATAGTTATTATAACTGCGAAGCTGCCCTAAAACATCAACACAAACACCTATCTTCAATCTGTTTTTGTCAATTAATCGTTCCGAAACGGTAATCGGAAGAATGTCAGCCTGGTCACTAAGACGCTCTGATGCTATTTTAAACGTATAGAAACCTTCCCCATAAACTTCGTGGCTAAATACGCATTCTTCCACGATTTTACCAGTAGTGGTAACATTATTGTTTTCTGGCAATCCATCCATATGCATCGCTTACTCCCCTTTTCTATGCCGCTTTTTTACGCCGACATCGTTTCCTTCTGTATTTTAGTTTACGCAAAAAAACAAACCTTTAGAAGTCCGAATTAAAAAAACTCATAAAATCCTTCCTCCAGTAGCTTTCTTTTCGCCCCATGCGTCCACTTTAGCATTCAGAAACATTTTCCGCCACTAAACACAAAACCTATCTTCACACAGTCAATTGCAACGACCGCGGTCTATTCCTCACATTCGGAAATGTTTTGTCCATTTCTAAACACAAAACCTATCTTTACACAGTCAATGGCAACGACCATGGTGTACTCTTTTGTTTTATAAATCAACGGCTCGCCATTTTTCTTTACAACCACTGCCTCAACTTTTTTATCTTGTTCTAGCCAATAACAGAGAAAGTAAAAATCATCATTTTGACGAATTGTCCATTCCAAATCTAAAAGAGGCTTTAAAAAGAAATCTCCTTCACAGCCAAATAAATCAGCCACTCTCTTACTTATCTGTATAAATTCTTGTACTGGTTCTTTTCCCTTTGCCATACCTTCCTCCATTGAATAAACATCTCATATCTTTATGGTAATATCTTCTAAACGAATTGTCAATATAAACATTTCTTTTGTGCAAAAATATTCATAACATCTATCTTTTCTCTATTGTAACAAAAAAAGCAGGAAAAATCAAAAAATTTCAATTCCCTACTTTTTTTATTCTATCATCCTTTTTCCATCACACTCTTCAAATACTTCCCTGTGTAGGATCCACTGACCTTACAAATCTCTTCCGGTGTTCCTAAGGCAAAAACCTCTCCGCCTCTGTTGCCACCTTCAGGGCCTAAATCTATGATGTAATCTGCCGTTTTAATCACATCCAGATTATGCTCAATGACCACAACTGTATTACCACCCTCAACCAAACGCTGTATGATATGCACCAACTTATGAACGTCAGCTGTATGCAGCCCTGTGGTAGGTTCATCTAAAATATACATAGTCTTACCCGTACTTTTTTTGCTTAGCTCCGTTGCAAGCTTCACCCGCTGTGCCTCACCGCCAGAGAGCGTGGTGGAGGATTGTCCCAATTGCACATAAGCCAACCCTACATCGTAAAGCGTTTGCAACTTTGTTTTAATACGAGGTACATTTTCAAAAAAGGTCAATGCCTCTTCAACCGTCATTTCCAGCACGTCTGCAATAGTTTTGCCTTTATACTTTACTTCTAATGTCTCTCTATTATAGCGTTTTCCTTGGCAAACCTCGCAAGGAACATAAATATCCGGTAGAAAATGCATCTCAATTTTAATAATGCCATCTCCAGAACATGCCTCACAACGACCACCCTTAACATTAAAACTAAATCTACCTTTTTGATATCCTCGCATCTTGGCTTCCGTTGTTTGTGTAAACACATCACGTATCATATCGAATACGCCCGTGTATGTAGCAGGGTTACTTCTTGGGGTACGGCCGATAGGCGATTGGTCGATGTCTATGACTTTATCTAGTTTTTCATGTCCAGTCATATTTTCATGCGCTCCGGCACGGAATTTTGCGCGGTTTAAGTCTCTGGCCAAACGCTTATATAAAATTTCATTCACAAGCGAACTTTTTCCGGAACCACTTACGCCCGTCACACAAGTAAACACACCTAACGGAATTTCCACATCAATATTTTTCAGATTATTTTCTGTTGCTCCTTGAATTTTAATAACATGATCTTTTTCAAACATACGGCGTTGCTTCGGAATTCCAATCTTTTTTCTACCACTAAGATAATCCCCGGTAACAGAGCCTTTGCAAGCAATAAGTTCTTCTACCGTGCCAACGCAAAGCACCACTCCACCATCTTTTCCGGCACCCGGCCCAATATCCACAATACAATCTGCCGCATACATCGTGTCCTCATCATGCTCCACCACAATCAAAGAGTTCCCAATATCACGCAAGTGTTGCAATGTCTTTAGCAACTTATCATTATCCCTTTGATGCAATCCAATGCTAGGCTCATCTAAAATATAAACAACGCCAACCAGCCCTGAACCAATTTGTGTCGCCAAGCGAATTCTTTGTGCCTCGCCTCCAGAAAGCGTTCCAGCCGCTCTAGAAAGTGTCAAATACTCCAACCCAACGTCAACCAAAAAACCAATTCTTGCGTTGATTTCTTTCAAAATCCTTTGTGCAATCATTTCTTCTCGCCCTGTCAAAGCCAATCCTTGGAAAAACTTCTGAATATCCTCAACAGACAACTGTGTCACTGCTGAAATATGTTTTCCCCCTACCGTAATGGCAAGCACTTCTGGACGTAGCCTGTGTCCATGGCAAGAGGGGCATTCAATGTTTGTCATGTATTCCTCATATTCACCACGCATAGTTTCCGACGTCTCATTATAGCGGCGTTGTAAATTGTTAATCAGTCCATCATACTCGTAGTCATACGTGCCTGTCCCACGGTAATTGGTATATGTGATGCGAAGTTTCTCACCCTTTGCTCCATAAAAAATGAGTTTTTTTATGTTTTCCGGCAACTCCCGAAAAGGGGTCTGTAATGAAAAGCCATACTTTTCAGACAAAGCTTCAAAGAGCACACGGCTCATACTGTCTTTATTAGAAATCGAGTTATATCCAGGTGCAACAATCGCCCCTCCTAATATGCTTAAGCTATCATTGGGTACGATCAGATTTTCATCAAATTTCATCTGCATCCCTAACCCTGTGCACGTTGGGCAAGCACCACTGGGATTGTTAAATGAAAACAATCGTGGCTCTATTTCCATAAGGTCAATACCACAATCGGGACAAGAAAAATTCTGGCTAAAAATCAATTCTTCTTCTCCTTGGTTTACATCAACAACCAAAAGCCCCCCAGTCAAACTAGATATTGTTTCAATGGACTCCGTCAAGCGTTTTTGTATCCCTTCTTTTACCACCAAACGATCCACAACAATTTCTATCGTGTGCTTCTTATTCTTTTCTAACTCAATTGTTTCCGAAAGGTCATATAAATTACCATCCACACGAACACGAACATATCCACTTTTTTTCGCATCCTCCAAAAGTTTTACGTGTTCCCCTTTTCTATTGCGAACAACCGGTGCCAAAAGCTGTAATTTTGTTCTTTCTGGCAATTCCAATATACGATCTACGATCTGATCTATGGTCTGTTTTTTAATCTCTTTTCCACATTTTGGACAATGCGGTATGCCCACACGAGCATATAACAAACGCAAATAATCATAAATTTCTGTTACGGTTCCCACGGTAGAACGTGGATTATGACTCGTGGTTTTTTGGTCAATGGAAATAGCCGGCGAGAGCCCTTCAATCAAGTCAACATCTGGCTTTTCCATTTGTCCTAAAAACTGACGTGCATACGAGGACAATGACTCAACATAACGTCGCTGTCCCTCAGCATAAAGCGTATCAAATGCCAAAGAGCTTTTGCCCGAACCGCTAACTCCCGTAAATACAACCATTTTATCTCTTGGTATCGTAAGGTCCACATTTTTCAAATTATGCTCCCTTGCACCACGAATTACAATTTTATCTTTCATAGTTCCTCCTAAAGGCGGACTTCCGTCTATCATTCTTCTATTATTTTTTTCACTTCCAAAATTTTATCTCTAAGCTCACCTGCTCGCTCAAATTGTAATTCTGCGGCAGCTTGCTTCATCTCTTTATCCATCTTTTTAATTAATTTTTTTAATTCTTCCTTGCTCATAGATTCCGGATCTTTATCCAACCCAAACTTTTGTTTTTCCGTAGCAGTCTTACTAATCTGGATAACATCATGAATTTTCTTTTGTATGGTCTGAGGTGTAATCCCATGAATATCATTATATTCCTGTTGAATACCGCGGCGTCTATTTGTTTCTTTGATCGCCTTTTCCATGCTCGCTGTCATCACATTGGCGTACATAATAACCCGCCCCTCTGCATTTCTTGCCGCACGGCCAATGGTCTGTATCAAAGAGGTTTCAGAACGCAAAAATCCTTCTTTGTCCGCGTCCAAAATAGCAACCAAACTCACCTCTGGTATATCTAGACCCTCTCTAAGCAAGTTAATCCCAACCAAAACATCAAAAACATCCATTCGCAAATCTCGAATGATCTCTAACCGCTCCAATGTGTCAATATCTGAATGCAGATACCGCACCCGAACGCCTGCCTCACGCAAGTAATCAGTCAAACGCTCTGCCATTTTCTTTGTCAATGTCGTCAAAAGGACTTTTTGTCCCGCTGTAGTCGTCTTTTTCACCTCTGACAATAAATCGTCAATTTGACCTTCAATGGGCCGAACAGAAATCTCAGGATCTAAAAGTCCCGTCGGACGAATAATCTGCTCCGCAATTTGCTCCGAATTTTCTTTTTCATATACAGAAGGCGTCGCAGAAACAAACAACAACTGATTGATTTTTTTCTCAAATTCCAAAAATTTTAAAGGTCGATTATCCAATGCCGAAGGCAAGCGAAATCCAAAATCAACCAATGTTGTCTTTCTGGATTTGTCACCTTCAAACATACCTCTAATTTGCGGAATAGAAACGTGCGACTCATCCGCAATCATCAAAAAATCATCAGGAAAGAAATCGATTAAAGTAAATGGTGTACTTCCCGATTCACGCAAAGACAAATGACACGAATAATTTTCAATTCCCGAACAAAATCCCATCTCTCGCATCATTTCTATGTCGTAATTGGTTCTTTGTTCTAACCTTTGTGCTTCTAATAATTTGTCCTCTCGGCGAAGTTGTGCTAATCGATCTACAAGTTCCGCTTCAATCCGCTCAATCGATTTTTTCAACTTTTCGGGAGCCGTCGCATAATGCGAGGCAGGAAAAATAGAAATGTGCGTTCTTGTACCTAAAATTTTTCCTGTCGTAACATCGATCTCTGTGATCCGCTCTATTTCGTCGCCAAAAAATTCAATCCGAACTGCGTGCTCCGACGCACCAATCGGAAAGATCTCTACTACATCTCCCCGCACACGAAAAGAACCACGCTCAAAGCTCATATCGTTTCGATTATATTGCATTCCAATTAGACTACGCAATACCTCATCTCGGTCTTTCTCCATGCCCGGACGCAAAGAAAGCATCATCGCATAGTACTCTTCCGGGTCGCCCAAACCATAGATACAAGAAACGCTCGCAACCACAATCACATCTTCCCGCTCTACCAAAGCCGCCGTTGCCGAATGTCGAAGCTTATCAATCTCATCATTCACAGACGAGTCTTTTTCAATATAAGTGTCTGTGCTAGGAACATATGCCTCAGGCTGATAATGATCGTAATAAGAGACAAAATATTCCACAGCGTTATTGGGAAAAAAATCCTTCAACTCGTTATAAAGTTGTGCCGCTAGCGTTTTATTATGTGCAATGACAAGTGTTGGTTTTTGTATTTTTTCAATAATATTTGCCATCGTAAATGTTTTTCCGCTACCCGTAACACCCAAAAGTGTCTGGAATTTTTTATTGTCCTCAAAACCTTTTACAAGCTTTTCAATCGCCTCTGGCTGATCGCCTGTGGGTTTATATTTAGAAACGACTTGAAACTCCATCATAATCACCTCTATATCATCCAAAAAATCAGTAGTTTGCAAAAATCCATTCTCCAAAACAGATCATTTCTTGCAAATGTATATCCATAACCATCTAAAAAGTATAACACATCCATGCTAAAATGCATAGAAAAATATTCAAACATTAGTTCTTAATTTCCATAAAAAGGGGAACGTAAATTCCATTTCTTCCCCCTTAAGTTATATTCATTTTTATGTTTTAAAATCAAAAAAATGGTACCTATACTATTCATAGATACCATTCATATTCATCCTATTTTCTAATGCCCAAGCATTAATCAGGCAGGAACCTTTTCCTCGGTATAATCCTTCATAACCATATTCAAAAGAATAGGTGCAATAAATACCGTTGCTACAATTGCCAAAATCAATGCCGGAAAAATCTCCTGCGGTACAAGACCTAACTGCAACCCTTTTTGTGCAACCATTAAGTCAACTTCACCTCGTGAAACCATCCCAATTCCAACTGCCAACGCCTGCCTATTTCTCATTTTAAACGGTTTTATACCAAGTCCACAGCCAACAACTTTAGACAATGTTGCCGCCACAAAAAGTAATCCTGCAAATTGGAATAGCTTTGCATCCATCACTGCGATATCTATATTTAAACCGATGCTTGCAAAAAAGATTGGTGAGAAAAACAAAAATGATGCAACCGAAACCTTATCCTTAATGAAATCTCTTGTTTTTGTAATGTTACAAAAAGTCAACCCTGCAAAATAAGCTCCTGTAATGCCGGCAACACCAAAATATTCCTCAGCCATATATGACATCAAAAAACAAAATGCAAGTGACCAAACAACAGCCCTCTTACTTTTTCCGTGATATCGATCTAGCTTTTCAAAGAACATATTTACTAATTTGCCCGCAATTGCTACAAATACAAAGAAAGCTAAAATTTTACCTAAAACCAATGTAGTGCTTACTGAATCTCCTTGGCTCAATCCAGAAATAACAGATAAAACAATAATTCCGACAATATCATCAATGACAGCAGCACCAATGATAATCGTAGCTATTTTTGTATTGATTTTACCCATTTCGGTCAGCGTCTCAATTGCGATACTTACCGAAGTCGCCGTAAAAATAACACCTACAAATATTATTTGAATTAAACTTCCATAAGCAGGGACATCCCCAAAGTAAAGGAAATATAACCCACCACATAACACAATCGAAAACACTACACCTAAAACTGCAGCAAGACACGCAGGTCCCCCCACACCTTTTAATTCTTTCACATCAGTTCCAAGCCCAGCATTAAACATCAACAAAATCACACCAATTTCAGATGCAATCACCAAAAATTCACTCTCTTGAATAATCCCAACTCCACTAGGACCTAGAATAACGCCCGCTGCCAGTGCACCTAATACTTGTGGCAACTTAACCTTCTCTGTCATCAGCCCACATATTTTAGTGAATAGCAAAATCAAAGCAATCGATAGTAAATAATCATGTTCTCCCATTTGATCGTCCTCTTCTTTCATAAAAAATCATCATTTCAATATTTCGCACTATTGCAAATGTTACTATATACTTCTGTATGCTATTTTACAATGATAATGTTCATTTCAAACTATAGAAAAAACAGCTTTAATGTCGCATGTAATATTGCAACTTTTCATTCTATCATCATTAAATCCGACATTTCATCAATTTCCTAAATATAACTGTATATGTATTATACAATATTCCGTTATATTCACCTCAATCATTGTGCTGTTTGAATAAAACCTGTTAAAATAGTTGTACCCTTAACGGCAAGAGGCTTTTGTTCCTTTTCATACTTCAAAAAGTTTGACATACGAAAAAAAGCTACTTGTCATGTAGCTTTCTCCCAAAAAAACTTTTTTATCCAACAATCTGTCCTTGGGTTGAAATAGTCACAATCTCCCAAGGAATAGACTTACCACTCTTTTGCAGTCCAATTTTTGCTGCCATTTCAATCCTACCACAACAAGGAACCTGCATTCTCACAACGGTTATACTTTTTATATCATTTTGCATAATAATTTGTTCCAATTTTTCAGAATACTCAACCACATCTAGCTTGGGACAACCAATGAGTGTTACTTTATTTTTCATAAATTTATTATGAAAATTCCCATATGCATATGCCGAACAATCGGCAGCAATCAAAAGATTTGCTCCATCAAAATATGGTGCTTGTAAGGGTGCTAGCTGAATTTGCACAGGCCATTGACCTAGTTGGCTCCCCATCGTTTCACTTTCCTTTGCTTCTTCTTGCTGATTTGCTTTTGGCTGAAGTATATGCATCTGACTTCCAGAACAGACAAGTGTCTGTGTCTGTGCCTTTGCTGCTATATTTTTCTTAACTGCCACTTCATCATAAGCCAATGCTTCTCTTTCCACAAAAGTAATCGCTCCCGTTGGACAGGCTGGCAAACAATCTCCTAACCCATCACAATAATCATCTCTGATCAATTCCGCCTTTCCATTCACCATGGCAATCGCATCTTCATGGCATGTGTTTGCACATAATTCACAACCATTGCATTTGTCTTTGTCTATTTGAATAATTCTTCTAATCATTCTCATTTCCTCCTAATATAAAAATCCTCATTTTAATTTCTTGCTTTTGTATTTGTAGCATACTATAATCATAATATATTGATGTTGTAAATACAACAAAAAAGGAGATTTTTATGATTTCGCTTTACATTTTAAAAAAGTCCCCACTATTTAGCGGTATCGATGCCGACCAATTACAGTCTCTGCTGACTTGCCTATCTGCTATAGAAAAAAAATATGATAAAAATGAAATGATCCTAAAGCAAGGCGATCCCATTGATTCTATGGGACTGGTGATGTCTGGTCACATCCATGTTGTAAAAGATGACTTCTGGGGAAATAGAACCATACTAAGTGATGTGGCTCCATCACAAATGTTTGCCGAATCCTTTTCTTGTTCCGAAAATCAAGATTTATCCGTAAGTGTCATTGCCGTTGAGCCAACTTCTGTTCTATTTTTAGATATCAAAAGACTTTTAAATACTTGCCCTTCATCTTGTACTTTTCATACTCGCTTAATACAAAATTTACTTTCTATTTTGGCAGAAAAAAATTTAATGCTCACAGGAAAAATTGATCATATTACAAAAAGAACAATCAGAGAAAAAGTACTTTCCTACCTTTCTGCGCAATCTTTAAAAGCAGAATCAGAAAAATTCGAAATTCCTTTTAATCGCCAACA
>JBKEAS010000187.1:0-7443 GCA_047972635.1 Anaerotignum sp. | reverse complement strand
ATGAGATTGCATCGGAAGTTGATATTTTTTCTGAATTTCACTCAATTTCGTCATCAATAAATCCGTACAAGACGGTATAAATCTTGGTGTAATGATAGGCTTTGTATTTTCATATTTAGAAGCCGCTCCCTCAATCCAACGAATGGTATCCTCACTTGATTGCTTGGCGCTCTCTTCTCTTAAATATTCCGGTGCATGTCGATCCATATTGACCTTTCCCACATAAGAAACCAAGCCACTCCTCTCCAAAAGATCCATGAGCACCCAAGTACCCTCCACGTGCCTTGAAGCAAAAATGCACGCCCTTGTTGTGGTACTTCTTAGCATATCGTTTACAAAAATCTCATACGATTTTTTTGCATATACAACGTCAGAAAACTTACCTTCTTCCGGAAAAGCTCTCGCCTCTAACCAGTCTAATAATTCCATATCCATCCCAATAGAACGGAAAGAATATTGTGGTGCGTGCACATGCAAATCAACCAAGCCAGGAATAATTAACTTATCTGTAAAATCTTTTATCGGTAAACTTTGATACGTGTTTGGAATTTCTGTAAAAACACCAGCACTCTTACCATTCACACAAACCAAATACCCATTTTCCACGCATCTTAATTCGTTTATACTTTGGCTATAACAAATATTCCCCTTTAAAATAAAATCCACCATGATCAAACCATCCTTTATATTTTTAACAGTTCACACTAAAACATGAATTTATACCGTTATTACAACTTCACTAGTATACCACAAGAATGCCAAAAACAATATCCTTTCATTTACACTCTGTACCAGACTTTCAATTGAAAACAAAAAAAGTAAGAAAGCTTGTCCAAACCTTCTTACTTTTTCATTTTATTTTAAACTCATTTCATCGATCAATTGATTTTTCAAACTAGCTAGTTTTTCAGATAAATCAACGGGTACGATATGCGGATTTTCCAACCTTAGATGTTCGTCCCAAAGAGAATTCTTCTCTCTATCACAAAATGCTTGAATTTCCATCGTTTTTGGAGATTGATAAACCAACTTGCCTGCAATAAAAATTGGCACCAAAAGCTCTTTTACAATATAACTTCCCGCTGACAAATGCATATTTTTCCACTTTGCACTATTATCACAAATTTTCAAACACTGGCTCTCATCAATCGTCTCATCCACCAAGGCAATCAAGTCTGCCTTGATTTTCTTTGTTTTTTTATCATAAATACGAAAGACTTTTTTAATTCCAGGGTTTGTCACCTTTGCTGGGTTGTTTGATAGTTTGATTTTTGGAATAAACTTTCCATCATCACCCTCTTCAGCCGCCAACTTATATACACCACCAAAAGCCGGACAATCATCGCTTGTGATAAGCTTTGTACCAACGCCCCAAAGATTGATTTTTGCTCCTTGTGATTTTAAACTCGCAATCAAATTTTCGTCCAAATCACTAGAAGCACTGATAATAGCATCGCCAAAACCTGCTTCTTCTAACATAATTTTTGCACACTTTGAAAGATATGCCAAATCTCCACTATCCAAACGAATGCCATATGTCCCAACCAACTTGCCCTCTGCTCTCATTTCCTGAAATACCTTAATTGCATTGGGAACGCCGCTAGCCAACGTGTTATACGTATCAACCAATAACAAACAGTTTTCCGGAAATAACCTTGCATATTCTCTAAATGCTGTGATCTCATCCGAAAAACTCATGACCCAGCTATGTGCATGTGTACCCTTAACTGGAACATCAAATAATTTGCCCGTCAACACATTGCTTGTTCCACAACAGCCGCCAATCACTGCCGCTCTTGCCCCCAAAATACCAGCGTCTGGCCCTTGTGCTCGCCTCAGTCCAAACTCTAAAATGGGGTCACCTTGTGCCGCCCAAACAACACGGGATGCCTTTGTTGCAATTAAGCTTTGATGATTAATAATATTCAGCAATGCCGTCTCAATTAATTGTGCCTCAATAATTGGGGCAGTCACACGAAGCAATGGTTCATTCGGAAATACTACTGTACCCTCAGCAATTGCATAAATATCACCAGAAAATCTAAAGTCTTTTAAATAACTAATAAATTCCTCTGTAAAAATATCAAGTTTATATAAATAATCGATATCATCTTTTGTAAACTGTAATCCTTCGATATATTCAATCGCCTGCTCAAGCCCTGCGACAATTGCATAACCGTTTCCACTTGGATTTTTTCTGTAATAAAGATCAAATACTACTTTTTTTTTGTATGCACCTGTTGCAAAATAACCTTGCATCATTGTTAATTCATACAAATCAGTTAACAATGCCAGTTTTCGTCCTTTCATAGCTAAATTCTCCTTTATTTTTTTCCTGTATAAGAGGAAACATTTAACGAAACACCCTCATTATACACAAACACAAGTAATAAAGCAAATTTTTCCAAAAATTTTGCATTCAAAACCATACAAATTCCACAACTACTTTCCAATATAAAACAAACTAATATTTGTATAGCCAGATTTGCTCACAAGCTTAATAATCAAAACAAGTTTTTTTCTTACATTTAGTATCTCCATATTTTCTTTTTTCCACTCTTTTATCCTTCATTTTAGACGATTGTATACAACACTCACTGTATACAATATTTTTAAAAAAAAGGAAAAAAAACTCTTTACAATTCTAGTATCATCAATGTATAATTCTAACGTATAAAGAATAAAACACTGTGAAAGAGACAGTACATATTTTCATTATGGTTATAGAGAGTCGGGGCTTGGTGAAATCCCGATAGCATAGAAAATATAGAAAATCACTCTGGAGTGGCAGACCAAACGGCATAAAGCCCAGTAGATTCTGTCGTCAACCCGCGTTAAGGGTCGGCATCATGCTTATGATGCTTAGAGTGGATGACATATTTGTCATCAAATCAGGTGGTACCGCGAACTCTTTCGTCCTGTGTTGGATGAAGGGGTCTTTTTTTATTCAAAAAATGAATGGCTATTGCAAATTACGTCAAGAATTGAAAAAGATCGCAAAAACCTCACTACTATATTTAATCACACTGTTTCTAAATGAAACTTAAGGAGGAATTGAAATGTACGACAAAGTGCCCACCAATTTAAACTTCGTCGAAAGAGAAGTTCAAGTAGAACAATTTTGGAAAGATAACGATATTTTTGGTAAGAGTATCAAAGCAAGAGAAGGAGCTCCCGTTTTTACCTTTTACGATGGCCCTCCTACTGCAAACGGCAAACCTCATATCGGTCATATCATCACAAGAGCTGTAAAAGATATCATCCCCCGCTATAAAACAATGAAAGGCTATAAAGTTTTAAGAAAAGCAGGTTGGGATACCCATGGTCTACCGGTTGAGTTAGAGGTTGAAAAAGTTCTAGGCTTAGATGGTAAACAACAAATCGAAAACTATGGCGTAGAACCATTTATCGGAAAATGTAAAGAAAGCGTTTGGACATATGAAAAAGAATGGCGTTCTATGAGCGATCGTGTTGGCTTCTGGGCTGACATGGACCACCCATATGTAACATACCATAATGATTATATTGAATCCGAATGGTGGGCATTAAAACAAATCTGGGAAAAAGACCTCCTCTATAAAGGTCATAAAGTTGTTCCCTATTGCCCTCGTTGTGGAACTGCCCTTTCTTCCCACGAAGTTGCGCAAGGATATAAAGATGTAAAAGAAACATCTGTCATTGCAAAATTTAAAGTAGAAGGCAAGGATAATGAATATTTCTTGGCTTGGACAACAACACCTTGGACCTTGCCCTCTAATGTTGCTTTGACTGTAAACGCAAAAGAAACGTATGCAAGAGTAAAATATCAAGATTATACTGCAATTCTTGCACAAGCACTTCTTGATAATGTTTTGGGCGAAGACAACTATGAAGTTTTGGAAACAATGACAGGTAAAGACTTGGAACATATGCGTTATGAGCCTTTATTTAGCTTCTTAGAAAATGACCCTAAGGCATTTATTGTAACTTGCGACCCTTATGTAACATTAACAGACGGTACTGGTATCGTTCACTCGGCTGGTGCCTTTGGTGAGGACGATGCACGTGTTTGCCAAAAATACGATGTGCCTTTACGTCAATATGTAGATAGTGAAGGTAATATGACTGCTGAAACAGGTCCTTTTGCAGGTATTTTTGTAAAAGATGCTGACCCTAAGGTAATCGAACAAATGGAAAAAGACGGCTCCTTGTTTGCTGCAATTCCTTTTGAACATAACTATCCTTTCTGCTGGAGATGTGACACACCACTCATCTACTACGCAAGAAGCACATGGTTCATCAAAATGACCGCTTTAAAGGACAACTTGGTTGCAAACAACCGTACCATCAACTGGTACCCAGAAAATATCAAAGAAGGCCGTTTTGGTAACTTCTTGGAAAACGTAATCGATTGGGGTCTATCTCGTGAACGCTATTGGGGCACACCATTGCCTATTTGGGAATGCGAATGTGGCCATAGACATACCATCGGCAGTATTGCTGAATTGAAGGAAATGTCTCCTGACTGCCCTGAAAATATCGAA
The DNA here is from genome assembly GCA_047972635.1 of Anaerotignum sp. Lineage (GTDB taxonomy): Bacteria > Bacillota > Clostridia > Lachnospirales > Anaerotignaceae > Chakrabartyella. The sequence goes on along the minus strand of JBKEAS010000187.1, from coordinate 2,920 downwards.
TTACACAAGCCTTTTATCGATGCTGTTCACATCAATTGCCCCGAATGCGGTCAGCTTATGACTCGCGTATCCGAAGTAATTGACTGTTGGTTTGATAGTGGTGCAATGCCTTTTGCACAATGGCACTATCCATTTGAAAACCAAGACATTTTTAATGAGAACTTCCCCGCTGACTTCATCAGCGAAGCCGTTGACCAAACCCGTGGTTGGTTCTACACACTGCTTGCAGTAAGCACACTCCTCTTTGATTGTGCTCCATTTAAAAACTGTATTGTTCTTGGTCACGTTCAAGATAAAAACGGACAAAAAATGAGCAAGCACAAAGGCAATGTTGTTGACCCTTGGGATGCCCTAAACAAACAGGGCGCCGACGCAGTTCGTTGGTACTTCTACGCAAATAGTGCGCCTTGGTTGCCTAGCCGTTACTATGACGAAGCGGTAAGCGAATTACAAAGAAAATTCATGGGCACACTTTGGAACACCTATGCGTTCTATGTGCTTTATGCAGACATTGATGAATTTAATCCTAAAAATCATCAACTTGAATATGATAAGTTGCCTCCTATGGATAAATGGATCTTATCTAAATTGCAAACATTAAACAAATTCGTTGACGAAAGCCTAAATGGTTATAAATTAACAGAACCTTCAAGAGCAATGGCAGAATTTGTTGAGGACCTTTCTAACTGGTATGTTAGAAGAAGTCGTGAACGCTTCTGGGCTGAGGGAATGGAACAAGATAAAATCAATGCATATATGACGCTATATACTGTACTTGAAACAATCTGCAAACTTTCTGCTCCATTTACACCTTTTATCACAGAAGAAATCTACAATAACCTTGTGAAGAAAACAGATCCTTCTGCTGCTGAAAGCATTCACCTTTGCGACTGGCCAGAATACCACGCTGAGTGGGTTGATGCTGATCTAGAAGCAAACATGGACTTTGTCTTAAAAGTTGTTGTAGAAGGTCGTGCAGCAAGAAATAGTGCAAATATGAAAAATCGTCAACCTTTGGCGATGATGTATGTAAAAGCTAAAAAGGACTTGCCTGAGCTTTACCGTAATATCATCACTGAGGAGTTAAACCTAAAAGCCTTAACCTTCTCCGATAATGTTGAAGAATTTACCGCTTATACTTTTAAGCCTCAGTTAAGAACATTGGGTAAAAAATATGGTAAACTCGTTCCTTCTATCGGTGCAGTTTTAAAAGAAGTGGATAGCACATATTTTATGTCTACCTTGCGTAGCGAAGGCAAAATCACTTTGACCGTTGAAGGCGAAGAAGTTGTTTTAGAAATGGATGACGTCTTAATCGACACTGCTGAAAAAGATGGTTTTGTATCTAGCGGTGATGACAACTTAACCGTTGTCTTGGATACAAACTTAACAGATGCCTTAATTGAAGAGGGCTTTGTACGTGAAATAATCAGCAAAATCCAGACAATGCGTAAAGAAGCTAATTTCAATGTAACTGACCGCATCCGCGTATTCTACAGCGACAATGCAAGAATTGCCGAAATCCTAACCAACAATAACATCTGCGTTGACGTTTTAGCAGACGAAGTTGTTGCTGGCGAAGGTGGCGAACTTTCTAAAGAATGGAATATCAATGGAGAAACTGTAACACTTGGTGTTTCAAGAGTTTAATCTAATTAGATATATTTTAGAGACATCCACAATTTTGTGGATGTCTCTTTTTAATAAATAACATCGCATCTTTCTGCTTAAACACACCGTTCTGTCACACAAAAAACACCATACAGGACATTGCCTGTATGGTGTTTTTTTTTCGTTACTCTACTCTAAATAGCTCACAATTCCCAAAGCCCTACCATACCTTGATAAACTCCTACCACAATGCTTACCACCTACCAAAGCAAATATTGCCATATAATCACTCATTTGTACTTTTAATTTTTTTCTCTTTAAAATTAAATACAGCATAAATCAAAAAAGCTACTATCATAACACTACCAAAAAATTGATACATCCGACTATACCCGAAAGAAGAAGCAATCATTCCGCCAATCACCGAACCAAATCCGATACCCGCATCAAATCCTGTAAAAAAGGTAGCATTGGCAGCACCTTTTCGACCAGGTGGTGCTTTTACAATTGCAATCGTCTGCAAGCAAGATTGAACTGCACCAAAAGCAACACCGTATAAAAAAGCACTACATAAAAACCCTTGCAACTGCATTGATTTTGACAATATAAATAATGCCACTGTCAATAATATAAGCCCCGGCATCATAATGTAAGTGTACCCATATTTATCTATAATCTTTCCTGCTACTGGTCTAAAAATCATAACCGCAATGGCATAAATTGTAAAAAAGAGTCCAATATTTTCTATCCCACGCTGGGCGCCATAAATGGCAATAAAGCCAATGATTGCCCCGTATGATGCCGTTACATAAAACATAATCACAGAAGGTATCATAGATTCCCTTTCGTACAATGCCTTAATGCTCTTTGTAGCGGAAGTTGTTTTGTTTTTTTCAGTCGAAAATATCTTTGCCAAAACCAATGCCACAGTGGCAATCACAACAGAAAAAATGGTGGTATTCCGAAACCCAGTCATTCCAAGTATACTTAATGCAAACGTAGGGGCAAAAGCCATCGCCAAACCACTAGATAACCCAAAGTACCCCATTCCTTCACCGAATTTTTTCTCTGGAATTACATTTGTCGCTAACGTGTTACTGGCTGTACTTGCAAACCCCCACCCAATCCCATAAAGAAATCGAACAAAAAGTATCATACCGATGGCTGATATAAAGCCAAATAAAAAAGTTGTCGTTATAATCACACCAATCCCGATAATCAAGATTACTTTTTTATTATACTTATCTAACATAAAGCCGGCAATCGGACGTGTTAGTAAAGACGCAATCGTTGTAACCCCGGAAATCCA
>JBKEAS010000214.1:0-6874 GCA_047972635.1 Anaerotignum sp. | reverse complement strand
AAGCCGTTGACCTAATTAACGCAGAAATAGTTAAAAACCCAGATTTTGAAAAAGAAATAATGGTTATGGTAAATAATATGAAGGCTTTTTAAAGAGAGAAAAATTTAATTATAGACGACCTAATTTTGCCTTCTTAATTTTTTGCAACAGAGCCCATTTTATCATCTATTCATTGCGTTTAATGAATATATATCTTTAACATTGGGCGCAGATGAATGCTAGGCAAATTAAAGCTATCCTAAGAATGCTTGATGAAAGAGTAGTGGTGGTAAGGGGGATTAAGTGCTAAAAACTATATAACGATTACAGGCGGCAACCCGCCGACCTCAATGACCTTATAAATAAAGGCATCCTCACTAAAACAGGAAGTCTTAAATCGACAAGATATTGGTTGATATTGAATAAATAATCTAAACGACAACAAATAAGTATACTAATCGACAAAAATATATTGACTTTAACAACCTAAACGTTTAGTTTAAGAAAAAATAACCTAAACGTTTAGGTAAAAATAAACAGGGATTCAAAAATGAAACAGCGGATCACTCTACGTGAAATATCAGAGCTAACAGGACTATCAACATTTTCTGTATCTCAAGCATTAAATGGGGGCAAAGGGGTTTCTGTTGAGACACGCAAAAAAGTTCTGAAGGTTGCAAATAACATTGGCTATATTGCAAATCAAGCTGCACAGGAACTCCGTGGTTCATTTAGGTCGTCTATTGCCGTAATAACGGCAGGCACTTCAAATGTTTATTATCTTGATATGATGAACGGTATCCAAAGTATTATTCAAGATACCAGTTATTCTGTTATGTTAATGGATATAGCAGTCAATGGCGTTTATGATGAAGAACTTGAAGATAGGACAATTCAACGATTATTAGAAGCGCGAATTTCAGGCGTTATCTCTACACTTGCATTAAAGTTAGAAAGTATCGAAAGACTTGAACGTTGGGGTGTTCCTATTGTTTTTGTTGATTCTTTACCACCCTTAGAAAAATCTTATCTCCCAAGTGTTACAACCGATAACTATAACGCAAGTTTATTAGTCGGAAAACATCTTTCCGATCATGGTTATAAAAATTGGTTGTTTTTAGCCTACCCTGATATTTGGTCTAGTAGTAAAGACCGTAGGCATGGATTGTGCGACGCAGCTAAACAATCGAATGCGAATATTCAAATTATAGAATCTCCTAACGATGCCTTGTCTGCTGAGAAAGTACTCACAGAATTTTTTTATGAACAAGGTGATGCAATGCCCGATATTTTAATTACAGGGAATAGCCCAATTTTATTAGGGGCGTTGACATGCATAAGAAAACTAAAAATTTCTATACCGAACGATGTGGCAATTATCAGCTACGATGATTTTCCTTGGGCTTCATTCATTGAGCCAGCTCTTACCGTTTTAGACGAAAGGTCTGAAGAGGTTGGCCGACGAGCTGCTAAAATATTGATGCAGATTATTGATGAAAAAATAAAACCTAATGTCAACGAAAACTTAGCTCCCAAATATCCAAAAGAGTTTATTCAGCAGGTATCCGTTGATTTGATCGTTAGGCAATCATGTGGATGTAAGAAAAATAACAAATAAAATCCGCTAAACAGAGAAACTGGAATGGGAAACCAGCGACCCAAACCGGCAACCAAGCTGGAATAATTGGAGGCATAAAAAATGCAATTTAAAAACTTTAAACACACAACTTTTACAGGGGCACTACTTACTTGTAGTTTATTAGCGAGTTCAGCAATGGCACAATCCATGCCTGATAAAATTGAAAAGATTGGACTTATGGTACAAGACATGTCTAACCCATTCTTTTCGGCAATGGATGGTGGTGGCAAAAAGGCTGCAAAAGAAATTGGTGCTCAAATAAACGTTCAAGATGCACAACTTGACCTTTCTTCACAGTATAATCAGATTGATGCCTTTATCCAACAAGGTATGGATCTTATTGTTGTCTCGGCAGTAGATGGCGATGGCTTAGAACCTGCAATCTTAAAAGCTAAGGATGCTGGTATTATTGTTATAGCTGTTGATACCCCAGCCAAAGGAGCTGATGTTGTTATTATGACAGATGCTGTTCAAGCAGGTATGAAATCTTGTGAATATTTATTTGATCAAATGGGTGGTAAAGGGCAGGTTCTTCTTGTGGATGGTACACCTATTCAAACAATTATTGATCGTATTGATGGCTGTAAAGCTGTTGCAGAAAAATATCCTGATATTAAGATTGTTGGGCAACAAGCATCACAAAACGACCGTGCATCTGGACTAGCCGTAACCACCGATATGTTAACTGCAAATCCTGACGTAACAGGTATTTTTGGTATGAATGATCCTTCTGCGCTAGGTGCTGTGCTTGCCGTTGAACAAGCCGGAAAACAAAACCAAATTATCGTAACAGGTGTTGATGGTAGCCCTGAGGCTGAAGATGAGCTTAAACGTGAGGGTTCGCCCTTTACTGGCACGGCGACTCAAAACCCTGGTAAAATGGTTTCAGAAGCCGTTCGGATTGCTCAAGATATGGTTGCAGGTACCCCACCAAGTGAAACAACTATTTTAATCCCTAGTGAACTTGTAACACGTGAGAACGTAAACGAATATCCTGGTTGGTAAAAATATACTACTGATGAGTGCGAGGAATACCCTTGCACTCAAATAGGAGACATAATAATGGCAGTGCCACTTTTACAACTTAATAATATCTCAAAAAGATATGGTAGCACTCACGCTCTAAGTGATGTATCGATGGATCTTTATTCAGGCGAGGTTCATGCCCTCATGGGAGAAAACGGTGCGGGTAAATCGACTTTAATGAAGGTTTTATCGGGCAATATTATGTCAGATACTGGTGAAATCTTATTAGACGGAAAAAAAATTGATATTAAAAATCCAGAAGATGCAAGTAAGTATGGGATTGCCATTATCCATCAAGAACTCAATACAGTTCCATATATGACAGTTGCTGAGAATCTGGCTCTAGGAAAGGAGCCAAAAAACAGATTTGGTTCGCTAGATCGTAAAAAAATGCTCGATGATGCGAGGAGTAAGCTAGAGCGCATTCATGCAGATATTGACCCTACACAACCACTTGGGTCGCTTAGTGTTGGAATGCAACAAATGGTTGAGATTGCTCGGGCTGTAAGCGAAGATGCCCGTATTCTCGTACTAGATGAACCAACTTCGGCTCTATCAAGAAGGGAGTCTGAGGAACTTTATAGCCTGATTCAAAAAATGCGGAGTGAAGGTGTTGGTTTGATTTATATATCTCACAGAATGGAAGAAATTTGGCGGCTTGCTGACCGTATTTCGGTGTTAAGGGATGGCATGCATATTGGAACCGGAATGGCTAATGAGCTTACAGAAAACAAAGTGGTTTCGATGATGGTTGGTCGTAAAATTGAAGATTTATATTATCACGAACCAAGACCATCAAAAGAAGCTTTACTCCAGGTATATGGGCTAACTGGAAATGGTATTGGACCAATTGATCTAACGATTAATGCAGGAGAAGTTGTTTGTATGGCGGGGCTTATTGGCTCGGGGCGTACGGAAACAGCCAGAATGATATTTGGTGCCGATAAATCCTTAGCGGGGGAAATTAATGTTGCTGGTAAAACCGTTAAGTTCCGAGACCCAAAAGATGCAATATTGGGTGGTATAGGTATGGTGCCAGAAGATAGAAAAGACGAAGGGTTATTTCTTGAACATTCAGTGAATAATAATATCGCAATTGCAAGCCTTGAACTATTTACAAATTTTGGACGAATTAGAAGATCAGATAACCGTTTGGAAGTTCAGAAAAAGATGGAAAAGCTCCATATTCGAGAAACAGCAATCGATTTGCCAGTAGATGCATTATCTGGTGGAAACCAACAAAAGGTAGCAATAGCCCGTTGGTTGATGAGGGATTGTGATGTTCTTATTTTTGATGAACCAACGAGAGGTGTCGATATTGGAGCTAAGCGTGAAATTTACGATTTAATTGATGGTTTAGCAAGAAATGGAAAAGCAATACTTGTCATCTCTTCTGATCTCCCAGAAGCAATAGGAATTGGCGATCGTTTGATTGTTATGCGTGATGGTAAGATTGTCCATGAGATGCCCTCAGATGATGCGACAGAAGAGACTGTTATGCTATATGCAACAGGTGTTAAAAAATAAAAATTATTATCCTAAGGGAGACAAAAAATGACAACAGATGTAAATAAGGCTCATATTCAGCCAAGAGTCGAAAAAAAACCGTTTGATTTTGCCAAATGGTGGGATCGCATTGGTATTCTTATGGTATTAGCTGTACTGACAATTTTTATGGCTTTAGTCGCACCAAACTTTACCCGCGTAGATAATTTGCTCAATATCTTACGTGCAGTTTCGATTAATGCAATTCTTGCAGCGGGCATGACTTTTGTTATATTAACTGGAGGTATTGATCTTTCTGTAGGTTCTATTGTCGCCGTCTCAGGTGTGGTTGCTGTTTTATCTGCAATATCTGGAGTTCCAGCACCTCTAGCGGTTCTTATCGGCGTAGGGACAGGAGCCTTATGTGGTTTGGTAAATGGTGTGTTAACGGCATATCTTTCACTTGCGCCATTTATTGTAACATTAGGCACTATGACATTTCTACGTGGGTTAGCTTACACATTAACAGAAGGTCGTCCGATTGTATCGTCTAGTTTAAATTTTAAGGCACTTGGTAGCGGATATCTTTTAGGTATTCCTATTCCAGTATATATTATGATAGCGGTTTATGCGGTTGCATGGTATTTACTAGAACGTACGAGTTACGGCCGCCATGTTTACGCGGTTGGAGGAAATGCAAAGGCTGCACGTCTTGCAGGTGTTAAAGTTAAGCGTATCATTACTTCTGTGTACATTATCGGAGGAATTTGTGCTGGCTTTGCTGGCGTCATCTTTGCCGCCCGCGTTATTTCGGCACAGCCAACAGCAGGAACAGGGTACGAGCTAGATGCGATTGCTGCCGTTGTGTTGGGAGGAACAGCCCTTGCTGGTGGGCGTGGTCGTATTTTAGGAACGTTAATAGGGAGTATAATATTGGGGGTACTAACGACTGGTTTAATCCTTCTGAATGTACCGTTTTTTACCCAACTTCTTATTAAAGGTATCGTTATTATATTTGCGGTTTCAATAGACAGCCTCAAGCAACAACCTCAACTCTTTCAGATTAGGAAATCGAAATGACTATAGATAAAACAGATAAAAAAATAAAAAATATTTTTGATGGAATCAATATTGAAATAGAGGACCCAATTGCAGGATCGAGAATTTTTGAACCTATCATATTTCAAGTACCAAAAGCGACAACAAATGCATTATGGTGGGCCGAAACAAGCTCAAGAGAGCGTGTGCTTTGCCAAAAATTAGAAAGTCTTTCAACGCAAGATACAACAACTTTTGTTACGACATTGAGTTTTTCTGGTAGAGACAGTTTAAAACTTATTAACCCTTGTGAATCCGATGATGTTGATGGAATTATTGAACGCAAAGGGAAGGAAAAAGATTGTTTTGTTCGTCTTGATACGGGTGCTTTTGATCTTGAAATGTGCAAGGGTACAGCACAAGGAACAGGAGCATCAAAATGGGGGTTAAGACATTTTTGTTCTACTCAAGATAATTTCGAGCTTTTGCCATCAGGTAACAATGCTATTGGTGGCTTTTATGGCCCATTCTTTACTCCCGAGAATGGACTTATTAATCCACCCGAACATACGATCGTTGAAATTGAGATCATTGAAAAAGGCCCGATTATGCATTATTATCGTATGAAAGGGGTGATTCCTGATGGTCTGCTTGATGAACTGAAACAAAAGTCATTTACCATTGATTGGAAGTTCACTTATGGTACGCCTTTTTTTCAACGCTGTTACCAAGTTGACACTTTTAGAACCGTCATAAATGGACGTTCTGTTGATAATAAAATAACAGTTGGAGATGAGTTTGAAAGTGGCCAAGGGAAATTAGTTTTTGACCGTTTTTCTGCTTATCAAGGTACTATATATCGCTCAGGTGACCCTTATGCAGGTGAGTTAGTTGAGGGCGTAAAAAAAGTATTAGAAAATTCGACAGAGAACAATCCAAAATTTGCTGAATTTCAGGAACAACTTAAAGATATTGAAGCTGCACATTGGGACTTATATTGGCGCATGTTTTGTGCGTGGGAGGGTGCCCTTAGCAATGATGAAATCGTAAAGTATCTTAGCGATGTACGTGCAAAATCTCATATACTTGCTGACTTAACATCTCGAAGTTGGAAAATTTCATCTGAACCTGTCGATGTTTCAGCAGTACCTCATGAAACAATTTTTCCAGGAGCCGCAGATAAAACTGTAGAGTTTGACGAGGCGACTGGGCGAGCGATGATTTGGTGGACATCAAAACCATCGGGGGCTTTCCAAATTGTTCAAAGGAGAGCATCTGGATGGGTGAATTGGGGAAGTAACGGAGAGAATGAATGTCCTGAACTCCCTGTAGGTGTTGATATTAAAACTGCATATGGACTATTTGCAAAGAACTGGCATCAGGTTGCTGATCAATTAGAACAAGCCCCACAGATTTCTGTTAAGGTTTAGAAGAAAATATTAAAAATTTGCTTACTCTTTAATATAAGTTCTAACAATTCTCTCACGATAATGGTTAACTTTGAAGCCCATATTTATATGGTGAATTAGAAATTATTAAAACATCATGATTTAAATATAGTTTTTGAATCATGGTACATTGAAAGTGGCACTGTTGCAAAAAGTTGAAAATGGGAAATTTTAGAAAATCTTGGAATTTTATTTCTTTGAAAAATATAAACTCTATATATGCAAGTTACTAGATTTTTACGAAATTAAAATTTTTTGC
>JBKEAS010000183.1:0-2480 GCA_047972635.1 Anaerotignum sp. | reverse complement strand
AGGGAGCAACACGCTATTGTCCAGTTGCATCAACTTCTCCATCTGTGCCATGCTCGGCTTCCCGCCCTTTCTCTGCCACTATTTTTTCTTCAATACGTTCCGTCAACACCGCTTGCCCTTTTGCACGGACAAGGTCGGTATATTCTTCAAAATCAATTTCTATTTTTTCAATTGTACCATAGGTACTTAAAGATTGCTCCGCCTTATTTTGTAAAATCTCCCGAAGCTCGGCCTTTGCATCTTCCACTGTGCGGCTTTTGCTTTCAAGTATATATATATTATATTGCTCTTTTTTGATAGAAATAGGCATCTGAAAATCACCCAAAGTCAAATCTTTTTCAAAAAGAACTTCAACATCCGCCTCATCTTTCCCCGCTGCAGGGCGAATAAAATCCGCATCTTTGCCCCAAAAACGTAAAACCTTGTTTGTTTTCGTCTCCCCTGTATATACTTTTTCTTCATATGTAAGGGGTAATTCTTCTGTTAATTGTTCCCAAACTTTTGCTGTTACTGTACCTTCAGCCGCCACATATTCCGTATGTTGTTCCTCACCTTCTAGCCCAATTAATATCTCAGAAGAAATCAAGATATCACCTTTTTTGACCACATCGCCCTCTTTTACTAAAGGTGTTCCTCTTTCTGCCGTAATTTTTAATATCACGCCATCCATAATCGCCCGTACATCGCAAGGTGTTTCTTTGTCGACGACTTCTGTTTTTTCAATAGTCTCTGCAATTTTTATCGTAACATCCGTACCCTCTATCCCAACACTCACCCAAGAAATGCTAGGAAATTGAATAAGCAGTTCTTTCGTAATTTCTTGTGGGTTGACGCCTCTTTTCCATACAGCAGGTTTTAGACCAAACTCTTGCTGGCAATACAACAAAATATCTTCCGTGGTCACTCTCTCATTTCCTTCCACGCGAATAACCCAAATGAAAGAAGAAAGCACATAAAGCCCCGCAGCAAAAACCAACACACCCATCGTCAAGACTTGTCGCCCCTTGTAGCGATGAGCCTTTGCCGGCAAACCGCCATATCGTTGAACCTCTGCCCTACAGCCTGTTTTTTCAGCACACATGGTAACGACATCCATACTTTCCATAGGCACCTTCAACCGTACTCCGGCACCGTCAAATTCCACGTCCCATAAATATACCCCTCTGTAGGAAAGCATATTCATAAACCGCTCTGCCGCAAAACCATATACTTTTATCATAACATATCCACGAAAATAATACCACAATGCCAGAAACAAAATCCTCACCTCATTAGGTCAAAAATTCAAGTGCAGTAAGCTTCCCTGTAATCACCAAGGCTTCACCGGTAAGCTGTTTTAGGCCCAAGCCCTGCCCGCGGATACAAAGCGTACCAACCTTTGTGGCTACACGAATGTTTTCTTCTGCGTAGGTCAATATTCCTTTATGATTTTCAACAGTTACTTCTTCTCTCCCTGTTAAGGAGACCAGTGGCAAATCCAACATAATCTCCTTAGGCAAATCCAACGCCTCTGTTACGCCTCTACGTAAATTCATATCATCATCACCATCCGAAAAACCGTTTGTTTACATTATGCAAAAATGATAGAAAAAAGACCTTGTCTTGCCATATTAGGCAAAGCATATACCGTTGCAACTTGTTTTAGAAACACGAAAAAGACCTGTTGGTTTTTACCAACAGGTCTTTAAAATTTAATTTGGTTATTGATTGCCCTGGAGCATTTTCTTTACAAAACTGCCAACGATTTTATTATCAGCACGTCCCGTCACTTTTGGTGTAACCACCGCCATAACTTTTCCCATTTCTTTAATGGAGGATGCACCTATTTCTTTTATCGCTTCTTCTACGATCGTCTGGATTTCGGTTTCACTCAATTGCTCTGGAAGGTAACCTAACAAAATGTCGATCTCTATATTGAGTTTTTCGATTAGATCTGTTCTTCCACTTTTTTCAAATTCTGGAAGGGAATCTCTTCTGCTTTTTAGCTGTTTGTTGATAACTTGCATAACGCCATCTTCATCCAACTCGACTTTATTGTCCTTTTCGATCTGAAGAATACCCGAACGAATTAACTGAATTGTGTCTTTTCGTACGGAATCCTTTTCTTTCATCGCAGTTTTTAAATCTGCAAAAAGTTGCTCTTTTAATGACATATCATCATCCCTCTTCGCCGTTAGATTTTGTAATTATTTGAATTTACGTTTTCTTGCGGCTTCAGATTTCTTTTTACGTTTTACGCTGGGTTTGTCATAATGCTCTCTCTTGCGAACTTCGCCCATGATACCGTCTCTAGCACATGTTCTTTTAAAACGACGTAGTGCGCTGTCCAAGGATTCATTTTCTTTAACTTTTACCTCTGACATGAATTTCCCTCCCTCCAGATGCGAGAATCGTTTGTTGCAGTTGGTAAAACCACGCCAGATTCGCCTCTTACCATACATTTAAGAATTATACACAAAAAACCAACAACCGTCAATACA
>JBKEAS010000186.1:0-9615 GCA_047972635.1 Anaerotignum sp. | reverse complement strand
CTGTTTGTTCAAATTCCTTGATTTTTTCGCCAATGAATTTAAAGCCCGTCAATACGTTCATTTTCTCAATCCCATAATTTTCACAAATCGCCTGCACCATTTCTGTGCTTACAATGGTCTTAATAACAGCACCATTTTTAGGCAAAATTCCCTTTTCTGCTTTTTGGGATAAGATATATTCCGTTAGCAAAATGCCGATCATATTACCTGTCAGAACAACATATTTCCCGTTGTCATCCTTAACCATTGCCCCTACACGGTCGCAGTCTGGGTCTGTGCCTACGATAATGTCACCATCTTTTTCCTCAGCCATTTTTTTTGCCAAAGCAAATACCTTCGGATCCTCGGGGTTTGGGTATCCTACGGTTGTGAAGTTAGAATCCGGCATCTCCTGCTCTGACACAACAAATACCCTCTTATATCCCGCCTTCTCCAAAACACGTCTTACAGGCACATTTCCCGAGCCATGAATGGGTGTGTAGACAACAGAAATTTCCTCACCCATCTCTTGTGTTATTTCAGGGCAAATACGCTCTGCCAACACACACTGATCATAAATGTCATCCACGCTCTCGTCAATTGTCCTGTAAAGCATTTTTTCTTCGGCGTCATTACGTTCCATCTTTATGATTTGTCCATAGGCGCTCACTGCATTGACTTCATCTATAATTTCCCGATCACGTGGTGCAACAACCTGTGCACCATCGTCCCAATACACCTTATACCCATTATACTCCGGTGGGTTATGGCTTGCAGTAATCACAATGCCCGCCGTACATCCTAAATGCCTGACGGCAAAAGAAAGCATAGGCGTTGGACGTAAAGAAGGAAACACATATGCCGTAATTCCATTTCCCGCCAAAACCAAACCCGCTTCTTGTGCAAACTCCGGCGACATAAACCTTGAGTCATACGCGATGGCAACGCCTTTATGCGCTGTACCCTCTTTTTTGATATAATTGGCTAAGCCTTGTGTTGCCTTTCCTACTGTATAAAAATTAATACGGTTGCTACCCGCACCAATAATACCACGCAACCCACCTGTACCAAATTCCAACTCTTTATAAAATCTTTCTTTTATTTCTTTATCATCTTCAGAAATATCGCGTAATTCTGTCTTTGTATCTTCATCAATAGAAGGATCTTCTAGCCATTGTTGATACCTATTCAAATAGTCCATGCTCCCGCCTCCTCTTACTCACGCTCTAAATCCACCTTCAATTGCATCGATGTAGTATTTACTGAAATAGTCGTTAGATAAGATTTATATCCGTTTTTAACAACCTCTATTTTATAATTGTCATACGGCAAGTTCAATTCTATTGGCAAATAGCCCATTTTTTCGCCATTGAGATAGAGCTGTGCACTCTCTACGTTTGCAGAAATCACAACCGAACCAAACTCCACCTCTCTTTGCAAATTGGCATCAACAGTCATTGTGGCTGAATTTAACACGACATGGCGGCTCCATTGAGCATAGCCACTTTTTAGTATCACAAGGTCATATTCTCCCAAAGGCAAGACCGACGGTTCCGTACTGTCCACCAAAGTACCATTGATGTAAAGCTTATAATCTGTTTCATCCGCATTCACAATCAAAACACCAACTTTTTCTTGCGCCTTTGAAAGGTCATAAACTGCCTCTTCGCCAGTCTTAACAAAAATACTATCTGTCCTTTTTTCAATATTATCACCAGAAACGGTAATGGTATGTGTGCCTTCTTTGGCTGAAATACGTTTCACTTCTTTCAAAGAGACAGGCTCTTCTTCATCAAACTGAAAGCTACCATTTACGATATTTTCTTTGTTTTCAACCAAAATATATCCGTGATATTCCACAACTTCCACCGACCAAACAATATCCTCGTAACTCTTTAAAACCAATACATCACAAGGTTCCAAGACTTCAGGACTTATTTTTTCTTGGTTATATATAAACATGGCTTTTGCGCCATATTCAAATTCATTTTCTTCTTCGCCGACCAGCTTATTTGTATCTACATTTGGAGTCAGCCCTGTTACCTCGTCAATCTCAATTTCTCCTCCGAAATTCAGTTCTTCTACGGCTTTTCCATCTTCACCTAGACACACCAAAACAAGGTCGCCCTCATTAAATTGTGCTTCAATTCCAATCTCACCCTGGGCATCGCTAATGATTGTTTCCTCTGTGACATTAATACTCTTAATTTTATCTTGTGTAACATCATAAACAATCAATTCACCGTCATCTTGCACCTCTTGGATGAGCACAGCTTGCTGTTCTTTTGGCAAATCCCCCGCAATGGCATCAGAAGGAACCCTTCCCCGTGCCAAAGCAAAACAAACAATCATAACCACAACCGCAACAACAGAAATAATCGCAATCATTTTTTATCAAAAAAAGGCTCGTCTTCATCAGTGTTAAGCGTATTGTCTAAATTCTGTTGGGTATTGTCCAAGTCACCTGTAAATCCTTCTCTGGTACTATCTATAATCGAATGATCAAATTTTTCCGTTTCAAATGCGTCCAAAAAGGCATCCTTGTCACCAAGGTTATCTGTTAGATTATCCTTTTCACGCTTTTTCATTTCTTCATTTATCTCATCTAACCGTATGGTTTGATCAAATTCCGTATCTTTTTTTTGAAAATGATATTCTTTCATACGCTGTTCCTCCTTCGGGGAATTTATAGACATATCTATCTATATTTTATATGTTTCCCTTGTAAGTTGCAAGAAGGAATTGATTAAGCTTGTTATTTCACTCTACAGAAAAATTTTAAAAACAAAAGTCCTTCCCCATAGACATCTGTCAATGGTGCATAAGGACTTTTTGTTTTTAAAAAATTCACAATCAACCTTCCTGAATAAAACGAAATATTTCTCTTGCTCGGCTCTCCTCTTCTACCGCCATCGCCAGGCGTTCTTGCATAGCCGGAGAGACACAAGTCCGTCTCTTATTATAATACTCATTGATTAGGCGCAAAAATTTTTCAGGATAAATGGTTAAGGCTTGAAGCAACACCATCTCCCGTTCATCTAATGGTTTTTCCTTTTGATAGGCAGCAAGCATTTCTATAACACCTGCCTTATCCCCATCGGTCTTTTTCATATATCGTTTTAAATATGCCGCCAAATCCAACAAAGGAATATCACTCCTACATCCCTCAAATCCACCAACAAAGATCCTGCTATCTTCCCCTTGCCGTAGATTTTCTCCTTTAAAGCTACGATGACAAAAGGCACCTTCTTTTTCAATCTTATCTACCAATGCATGATATTGTGATTTTTCCAAAAGTTCCTCTGCCTTTAATGTCTGCTCCATGTAGATATCATAATTATCAACAAGCAACAAATCTATGGCATCATAGCTCCCTTGACGCTGAATACGACGCTTTACTTTTGCAAGCTCTACTCGCCTTTTGGCAAACTGCATAGGCAAACGCTCTTTTTCCAATCGAGAATATGTACTCTCTAAACCTTTTGCACATCGGTGCATTTTACCTAAAATCTCTGCCCCTTTTACAAATGGCATTTTCCCATCTTCCTCTAAGGGCGTCGTTGGCAAAAGCTCCTCTAAAACATATACATTTCCGTCCTTTGCAAAACAAGGCTGTCCGTCCACCGTATGGTAAAACCTACTGATGTCCGTAAACCCATTTCGATAAATACATTCCTTTACTTCATGGGCATATTGAATGCCTCCCATTCGTTCTCTTGCTTTTTTTAACTCTCTAAGTCCTTTGTCCGTCTTGCAGACAAGACCCGTTCTGGTGCGTGTTCCGCTATAAAAACGCAGACCATAGCCCTCTCTCAATATCTTTTCGTGTACGTCCTCCATATCCATTCCCCCTGCCGATTACGGACAAAACATTTCTGTACCATTCTATGGGGTTTGGGCGGAAAATATCCGTAAAAAAAGAAAATATCCTAATTTTTTAGAAGTAAAATTTACAAAAGAAAAGCAGAACAACCTAGAATTACTCTAAGCCACTCTGCTTTCTAAACTGCGCCCTCAGAGACTCGAACTCTGGACCCACTGATTAAGAGTCAGTTGCTCTACCAACTGAGCTAAGGGCGCATATACATTGACTGCAAGAAAAATATTAACACTCCTACACTCATTTGTCAATATAAATTCCGATGTTTTTTAAAATTCCAACTTTTTTCATGATTTTTCCAAAAATCATGTCTTTCATAATTGGATTTCGACCCACTTAAAAAATCAGCTTCCATATTTAATCTCTTTGCCATTTATGTTATACTATCTACGATACAAAACAAAATTTCTTTGGCAAGCTGTTTGCCAATTTCACTTTTAAACCCTTTCAAAAGGAGAATGACTATGTTGCCCATTGCATTGCCTAAAGATGTTAAATTTATTATAGAAACCCTAAATAACGCGGGGTACGAAGCCTATATTGTAGGCGGTTGTGTCCGTGATAGCATCTTAGAATATTCCCCAAAAGATTGGGATCTTACCACTTCCGCCACACCAGAACAAACAAAAAAACTTTTCCAAAAAACATTTGACACAGGCATCCAACACGGCACCATCACCGTTGTTTTAGACCACACAAATTACGAAGTCACCACTTATCGGGTAGAAGATGCATATGAGGACTGCCGCCACCCCAGTAGCGTTTCTTTCACAAAAAAACTAGAAGAAGATTTATTGCGCCGAGATTTCACCATGAATGCCATCGCCTACCACCCAAAGGAAGGCTACAAAGACCCATTTCATGGAATAGAAGATATTCAAAAAAAGATAATCCGTGGTGTGGGGAACCCTGCCTTACGATTTCAAGAAGATGCATTGCGAATGTTGCGTTGCGTTCGTTTTGCGGCTCAACTAGGCTTTGCCGTTGAGGATGAAACATATGATGCACTCTGCGAAAATATTGAACTGATCAAAAAAATCAGCATAGAACGCATTCATGATGAATTGGGAAAATTATGGCTTTGTGAACACTACGAAAAAATGCCATTGCTTTGGAAAAGTGGGCTTTTAACACACATAGACCCGCTTCTTGCCACTACACTGACACAAACAGATACGAATTTGCTCCGTTTTCTTTGCCAAACACCAAAAGACCCAATATTACGCTGGGCAATTGTTTTGCAAGAATATCCTAAATCAGATGTGAAAAAATTTTTCAAACACTTTAGATTTGACAACCATAGCCTAAAGTGCATCGCTCTTTTATTGGAACAAACTGACAAAGACCTCCCAACAAAAAGCTATCCCCTACGGGTTCTAATGGGAAAAATAGGCGTTGATACGACCAAACAAGCCCTCACACTACAGTCCATTTTACGGCCAGCTTCACCTTTTGAACAGTCCGCTTTAGTTTTTGAAAAAATCCTTGCCGACGGCGATTGCCTCACACTAAAGGACTTGGCAACAAACGGCGAAATGTTGATGAAAATTGGTGTGCCAAAAGGGAAAGAATTGGGGCTTATTTTAGCAAGTCTTTTAGATTATGTTCACCAAAATCCTAATGTAAACAAACAAGACCTTTTGCTGGATAAAGCCAAAGAACTACTGAAATCCAGCTCTTAATTTTTTCTATCTTTATTGTTTATATGCCCCACAAGATATCTGAAAGAACCTTGATTGCGAAACTATTTTTTTAATACCCCATATAAAAAAAACCGCCTTCCTGATTTTTAAAAAATCGTAAGGCGGTCTTTATTTTATATATTCTTTTTTTCATAAAGCACATAGGAAAATTTCAAATCATCATCCTCTTGCACTTCGCCCTCGTCCGTAATTTCCCACTGAACAAGTGCATCTAAATTAGGGAAATAGGTGTCTGCCGGAAAAATACCTTGTATCTTGGTGATGTAGGCTTTTTTGCATAATGGCAAAAGCTGTTCATACACACTGCCACCACCTACAACAAAAACTTCTTTCTCTCCAAATTTTTTTATTTCCTTTTCTAGCTCTTGAATATCATGACAAAGAGTAACACCCTCTGCTTCATAATCCAAATTTTTGGTCAAAACGATATGGTCACGATTTGGCAAAGGCTTTTTGTTCGGAAAAGACTCTAGCGTCTTTCTGCCCAAAATCAATATATTTCCCGTTGTCATCATGCGAAACCGTTTCAAATCCGGCGAAATACGACGTAACAAATCGCCATCTTTACCAATCCCCCATGCATCATCCACCGCTACAATCAAATTCATCTAAACACCCCTATCAAATCGCTACCGGAACCCTGCCAATTGGCTTGCCATGTTGATATTCTTCTACCACAAAATCATCAACTGTAAAATCATAGAAATTCTTTATTTCTGGATTTAAACGTAGCTTGGGTGCAGGAAATGTCTCTCTTTGGATCAAATCACGGATCATAGGCACATGTCTATCATAAATATGCATATCACTAATCACATGAACCAACTCTCCTGCCTGCAACCCGCTCACCTGCGCAAACATCATCAGAAGTGCGGAATATTGAACTACATTCCAATTGTTTGCCGCCAGTGTATCTTGTGATCTTTGGTTTAAGATTGCATTTAATTTATCGCCCACCACATTAAATGTCATGCTATACGCACAAGGTTCCAATCCCATCTCAGACAAATCGGAAAAATTATAAATATTGGTCATAATTCGTCTGGAATATGGGGTATTTTTTAACTGCCAAAGCACATTGTCCACCTGATCCATCTCTCCATGCTTAAACTGGTAAGGCACGCCAAGCTGATAACCATACGCCTTACCTATCGAACCTGTTTCATCCGCCCACGAATTCCAAATTTGGCTATTCAAATCGTTGATGTTGTTAGATTTTTTCTGCCAAATCCAAAGAATTTCATCAATCGCAGCCTTCCAATTGGTGGCACGTAAGGTTAAAAGGGGAAATTCCACAGAAAGATCATAACGATTTACAACACCGAATGTTTTAATTGTATATGCAGCTTCTCCATCCTCCCAATGTGGACGAACCTTTTCATTTTCTGTAGAAAATCCATTGTTTAATATTTCCGTACAATTTTTGATAAAAATATCATCTGCTCTACTCATTTTCTTCTCCTTCTATGTCAGCGAATTTTTGACCACACTATACGTCACCATAAGCCATATTATTTTCATTATACCACCTTTATTTCAAAAAATCTAACCTCATTTCTACAAAATAAAACCTTACTCAGAATAACACTTCCTTTGTCCACCTAGCATAACACCCCTTGTATTCATAATTTCAACCACATCCCAACAAACACAACTACCCATAAAAATAAAAAAGCCACTCCAATTGGAGTAGCCTTTTATCAATCTTCTAAATCAAATCTTTGCTTAACGGGCAATCCGTTTTCTAAGTGATGCAATCCGCCTTCTTCATAGTACAGCTCATTGATTTTATATAACAAAGTCATCAAGCTATCCGTAAGGTGAACATTTTCCACTAAAATATCATCCGGAACCTGTAGGTCTACATGGCTAAAGTTCCACATACCCTTTACGCCCCATTTTGCCAGATCATTTGCAACCTTGACTGCCTGCGAACGAGGCAAGGTCAAAATAGCAACATCTACGATATGATTGGTTACATACTCTTCAATTTTATCAACATCATACACTTCTACACCACGTATGGTCATGCCAATCAAACGAGGGTTTGTATCAAAAACAGCCTGGATGACAAAACCTCGTTTTTCGAAGTTTGTATAATTTACCAAGGCTTGCCCGATATTTCCTCCGCCAACTACAATCATATTATACGGTCTATCCAACCCTAATATTTTCTTGATTTCATTATAAAGATATTCAACATTATAACCATACCCTTGCTGTCCAAAACCGCCAAAGTTATTTAAATCTTGACGAATTTGAGATGCAGTGATGTTCATTTTTACACTTAATTCCTTTGAAGAAATTCTTGTAATATCGCTCTCTAAAAGATCCCCCAAATAACGGAAATATCTAGGCAAGCGATTGATAACTGCTGGTGAAATTCTTTTTTCACTATCCATTTTATCCAAATCCTCTCAATGTTAACCTAAACCTAGTATAGCACTTTTGTAATTTTATTGTCAACGATAACTCTTTTAATATGCATATTTTTCTGCTATTATAGTAGAAATATCCCCAAAATAAACGGAGGACTACAATGATATTAGCATGCAAACAATTACACAAAGCCTATGGAATTGATGTAATTTTAGACAAAATCACCTTCCACTTGGAAGATAAAGAAAAAACTGCCATTGTCGGCGTAAATGGCGCTGGCAAAACAACTTTATTTCGCATCTTAACACACCAAATCTCTGCCGATGGCGGGGAATTTTATATTAAAAAAGATGCCACCTTAGGCTATATGGCACAAAATCAACAGGTCGAAGGCGAGCGAACCATATACCAAGAGTTACTCTCTGTCTTTGACAAAATTTTAGAAACAGAAGAACAACTTCGTCAAATGGAAAGCGAAATGGGCTCTCTTAGTGGAGAAACTCTCGCCGAAAAAATGGAAGACTATTCTCGATTACAACATTTTTTCGAACAAAATGACGGCTACAGCTATCAAAGCCGCCTACGTGGTGTACTAAAAGGCTTGGGCTTTGATGAATCAGACCTAAACCGCCCCCTAACGCAACTATCTGGTGGACAAAAAACACGTGTCTATCTGGGCAAGCTTTTGCTCTCAAAGCCTCATATTCTCCTTTTGGACGAACCTACAAACCATTTGGATATTGCTTCTATCGAATGGCTTGAAGATTTTTTAAGAAACTATGATGGTGCTGTATTGGTCATATCGCACGACCGTTATTTCTTGGACCGCATTGTTACAAAGGTGGTTGAAATCGAAAACAAAAAGTCGAATATTTTTAATGGAAATTATAGCTTTTACACCCAACAAAAAGAATTTAACCGCGAGGTACAACAAAAAGCCTTTGATACACAGCAAAAAGAAATCAAACGACAAGAAGACGTTATTCGTACACTTCGTGCCTTTAACCGAGAAAAATCGGTAAAGCGTGCAGAAAGCCGTGAAAAAAGCTTAGCCAAGCTAGACCGTGTCGATCGACCGGAAGATCTGCCTGCACATATGCGTTTTACATTGACCCCGCTCATCACAAGTGGAAACGATGTGCTTCATACGGAAGAACTCTCCAAATCCTATGGCGGAAATAAAATATTTCAAAATGTCAGCTTTGATGTAAAACGAGGCGAAAAAGCAGCAATCATAGGGCCCAATGGCGTAGGAAAATCCACCCTATTTAAAATGCTACTTCGTGAAGTTTCAAGCGACTCAGGCATCGTACGCTTTGGCACAAACGTGCATATTGGGTATTATGATCAGGAGCAACAAATGCTTGATGAGTCTAAAACCATCATAGGCGAAATTTCCGACACCTATCCCAATTTAACATCAGGGCAGATCCGCAACGTCTTGGCAGCCTTTGTATTTACAAATGATGACGTTTTTAAACCAATTTCCGCCTTAAGCGGTGGAGAAAAAGGTCGTGTATCTCTTGCTAAAATCATGCTCTCTAAGGCAAATTTGCTTATGCTTGATGAACCAACAAACCATTTAGATATGTTTTCAAAAGAAGTCCTAGAAAATGCTATAAACTGTTACGAAGGCACCGTCGTTTATATTTCCCACGACCGTTACTTTATGAA
>JBKEAS010000171.1:0-2229 GCA_047972635.1 Anaerotignum sp. | reverse complement strand
TAGAAAAGGATGAGATTGAAATCAACCTCACCCTTTTCTAAACACATAATTCGTTCTAAATTACATATATCCGCCCATGCCACCCATACCAGGGTCAGGCATAGGAACTGCCTTTGAAGGTAATTCAGCAACAACAGCTTCTGTTGTTAAGAAAGTAGAAGCAACCGATGTCGCGTTTTGCAATGCACTTCTCGTAACCTTCGCTGGATCTAGAATACCAGCTTCTACCATCTCTACATATTCTTCCGTCAACGCATTAAAACCAATACCTGCAGCCATTTCTTTCACTTTGTTGACAATAACAGAACCCTCAAGTCCAGCATTTTCAACAATCTGACGCAATGGTGCTTCTAATGCTTTAATTACGATTTCAGCACCTGTTTTTTCATCGCCCACTAAGTTTTCACAAGCCGCTTTAACCTTTTCAATCGTATGAACCAAAGCTGTACCGCCGCCGGCAACAATGCCTTCTTCAACGGCCGCTCTAGTTGCTGCCAAAGCATCTTCCATACGCAATTTCTTTTCTTTCATTTCTGTTTCAGTAGCTGCACCAACTTTAATTACGGCTACGCCACCACAAAGTTTTGCAAGTCTTTCTTGCAACTTTTCACGATCAAAATCTGATTCTGTTTCTTCAATTGCTGCTCTAATCTGATGAATGCGAGCCTCAATATCAGATTTTGCGCCAGCACCATCAGCAATGATTGTAAGTTCTTTTTCTACACGAACAGTTTTCGCACGACCTAGCATATCCAATGTTGCATCTTTCAACTCTAAGCCAATTTCTTCTGAAATAACTTGTGCACCTGTTAATGCCGCAATATCAGCAAGCTGTGCTTTTCTTCTTTCCCCAAAGCCCGGAGCTTTTACAGCAACACAAGTAAATACACCTCTTAGTTTATTAAGAACCAATGTTGCCAAAGCTTCGCCTTCTACGTCATCCGCAATAACCAAAACCTTACCATTGACTTGCATAACTTGTTCTAAAAGAGGAACTAAATCTTGAATATTTGAAATTTTCTTATCTGTCACCAAAATAAAAGGTTCGTCTAAAATTGCAACCATTTTTTCCATATCCGTAGACATATAAGAAGATAAGTAACCTCTGTCAAACTGCATACCTTCAACCAATTCCAACTCTGTTTTCATTGTTTTGGACTCTTCAACAGTGATAACACCATCATTTGTTACTTTTTCCATTGCGTCTGAAATCATGTTTCCGACTTCATCATCACCTGCAGAAATTGCTGCAACATTGGAAATATGTGTTTTTGTTGTAACTGCTTGACTCATATCCTTGATTTCATTAACAGCCACTTCTGTTGCTTTTTGCATACCTTTTCTTAAAATGATTGCATTTGCACCAGCAGCAATGTTTTTTAAACCTTCTTGGATCATTGCTTGTGCCAAAACCGTTGCAGTTGTTGTTCCATCACCCGCAACATCATTTGTACGTGTCGCCACTTCTTTTACGAGTAACGCACCCATATTTTCATATGGATCTTCTAATTCAATATCTCTTGCAATCGTTACACCGTCATTTGTAATCAAAGGTGATGTAAACTTGCGATCCAAAACAACATTTCGACCCTTAGGTCCCAATGTAACTTTTACTGTGTTTGCCAATTTATCTACACCAGCAGCCATTAAAGATCTGGCTTCTGCACTATATTTAATTTCTTTTGCCATATATAACGCCTCCTAAAATCAGTCTTTTACAATTGCCAAAATATCATTTTGTCTCATAACCAAATATTCTTCGCCATCAAATTTTATTTCCATGGCACCATATCTAGAGAAAATAACATGGTCTCCTTCTTTTAAAACCATCTCAACTTTTGTATCACCTACAACGCCGCCAGGACCTACTGCAACCACTCTAGCTTCTTGCGGTTTTTCTTTTGATTGAGAGGTTAAAATCAAGCCTGATTTTGTAGTTTCTTCTGCCTCTAATTGTTTTAATACTACCTTATCGCCTAATGGTGAAAGTTTCATATCTGTGCCTCCTTATTTACAGTTGTTAGCATTCATCCTTCACGAGTGCTAATTCTTAATATTATATTAGCATATTTTCTAGAATATTCAAGCACTAAATTTCGCTATATTATATGAAATCGAATGAAATTACAATACAAATTCAATAAATTTCAGTATTTTTCACTTTCATAAAAATGCTTCTGCTTACACAAAATGCAAGCAAATGATTTCAAACCAACAAAACTAAGTATT
>JBKEAS010000155.1:0-4093 GCA_047972635.1 Anaerotignum sp. | reverse complement strand
AGAAAAGAATTTCTGTACGATTGGTAGTTTCTAATTCATAAAGAATGGTATCGTCTTCTTTTAGCTTTTGCTCGCCTGCGGAACGTAGGGAGGCAAGCGGTATTTTTTTGAAATAGTTCTCATCTGTAAGGAAAAGACGAACACCGTAATCTTCGATCAGGTCATCCTTTGTAATGGTGACAACAGCATCTTCTTGAACAATTTCAGTTTTTCTAGGTTTCTTAAATTTTTTCTGCACATTTTTCAACTGTTTGCAGATAATATTTCGGATTTTTGTATCGCTTTTTAATGTATCTTTCAGGTCTTGAATTTCTTCTGCTAATGTTTTTCGTTCTTCGATGCGTTTTAGAATATATTCTTTGTTGATATTTCTAAGTTTAATTTCAGCAATATATTCGGATTGAATATGGTCAATATCAAATCCATCCATTAAATTGGGAACAACCATACTTTCTTGTTCTGTATTTCTTATAATGGAGATTGCCTTATCAATATCCATAATGATTTTGGAAAGACCTTGTAACAAGTGATACTTTTCTTCTTTTTTATTGATATCAAACATAATTTGACGGCGGATAGAGTCCATACGGAAATCAACCCAATGTTTCAAAATATCTCCAATACCCAAAGTCATCGGTTTGCCATGAATTAGGATATTAAAATTGCAGCTAAAGGTATCAGAGAGGGGGGTGAGGCTAAAAAGCTTATGCATCAAATGTTCGTAGTTTGTATTACGTTTGATGTCCAAAGTGATTTTTAAGCCGTTTAGGTCTGTTTCATCTCTGACGTCGGTAATGTCTCTGATTTTTCCGCTTTTTACCAAAGCAAGTATTTTATCAATAATGCTTTCGATATTTGTGGTGTAAGGGATTTCATAAATTTCGATACAGCTATTTTTTTTGTCAAAGCGATATTTTGCTCGTAATTTAAAGCTACCACGACCTGTTTTGTAGATTTTATCTAACTCGTCACGATTATATATTAACTCTCCGCCGGTAGAAAAATCAGGGGCGGGGAGGTGGTCGCAAAGGTTTATTGTATCGTCTTTGATGTATTGTATGGTCACTTCGCAAAGTTCGTCTAGGTTAAAGCTACAAATGGAGCTTGCCATGCCAACGGCGATACCCAAGTTTGGATTTGCCAAGATGTTGGGGAATGTTGTTGGCAAAAGTGTTGGCTCTTTCATTGTACCATCATAATTATCGACAAAGGTTACTGTGTCTTTATCAATATCGCCAAAAACTTCGGTACAAATAGTACCAAGTTTTACTTCAGTATAACGTGGCGCAGCATATGCCATATCCTTTGAATACTGCTTACCAAAGTTACCTTTAGAGTCTACAAAGGGAAGCAAAAGAGCGTCATTTCCTTCTGTTAAACGGACTAGAGTTTCATAAATGGCTCCGTCACCATGAGGGTTTAGCTTCATTGTTTGACCTACTACGTTTGAAGATTTTGTTCTGTCGCCTTTTAGTAAGTTCATGAGATACATTGTGTATAAAAGTTTTCTATGTGATGGCTTAAAGCCATCAATTTCCGGTATCGCACGAGAAACAATAACACTCATCGCATAGGGCATATAGTTTAGTTCTAGCGTTTGGATAATTCCTTGTTCGTGGATGAAGGTTTCCTTGATATCAGTAGATGTTGTTTTCTTTTTTGCCATGTTGGTACACCATCTTTCTTAGCTAATGTCTGTAAAATCCAGATATTTGTAGCCTTCTTCGGCGATAAATGTCTTTCTTCCTGCTAAATTTTCTCCGAGCAGGAGCTCGAATGTTTGTTGAGTCAGTTCGGCATCTTCAGGAGTTACCAAAACCAGACGTCTTGATTCGGGATTCATTGTTGTTTCCCACATCATTTCAGGCTGATTTTCACCAAGTCCTTTAGAACGATTTATTTTGGTTTTGCCACTTAGTTTGCTAAGGATTTCTGTTTTTTCAGTTTCAGAATAAGCAAAGTAGGTTTTCTTTGCGTTGGTGATTTCATAAAGTGGGGACTCAGCGATATAAACTTTTTTCTCATGAATTAAGGTAGGAACCAGGCGGTAAAGCATAGTTAAAAGTAAGGTTCTAATCTGAAATCCATCTACATCTGCATCGGTACAAAGAATGATTTTGTTCCAACGTAATTGGCTTAAGTCAAAAGAGTTTAAATCTGAGTTGTGTTTCGATTTAATCTCAACACCACAACCTAAGACCTTTAACAGGTCAGTGATGATATCGTTTGCAAAAATTTTATTATAATCTGCTTTTAGACAATTTAAAATCTTACCACGTATGGGAATGATTGCTTGAAATTCGGCATCTCGGCCAAGCTTACAAGCACCCAAAGCAGAATCACCCTCAACGATGTAAATTTCACGTCGGTTGATATCTTTGGTACGGCAGTTTACAAATTTTTCTACACGGTTATTCATATCCAGAGTGCCGGTCAGTTTTTTGCGGATAGAGATACGTGTTTTTTCTGCCGTTTCACGGCTACGTTTATTTACTAAAACTTGTGCAGAGATTTTTTCTGCATCCATTTTGTTTTCGATGAAATAAATCTCTAATTGTTCACGTAAAAAATCAGTCATAGCATCTTGTATGAACTTATTTGTGATAGATTTTTTTGTTTGGTTTTCATAGCTTGTAACAGTGGAGAAGGAGTTGATGATTAAAATCAAGCTGTCTTCAATGTCAGTAAAAGTGATTTTCTTTTCGTCTTTTTTATATAAGTTGTTTGCCTTTAGATATTTGTCAATTGCAAAAACGAAAGCGTTTTTTACTGCTTTATCAGGCGAGCCACCATATTCTAGAAAACTAGAGTTATGGTAATATTCCAAGGTATTAATTTGGTTGTTAAAACAAAAGGCAACATCAAATTTCAGTTTGTATTCAGGCTTATCTTCACGATCTCTACCTCTTGTTTCTGTTTGTAAAAAATAAGCATCTGTGAGGCTATCTTTTTCAGAAAGTTCAATTAAATAATCCTTAATTCCATTTTCGTAAAAATACGTAAATTTTTCGCCACTTTCTTCGTCAAATAATTCAAATGACAAGCCGGCATTAACGACAGCCTGCTTTTTTAGTATATCTTGAAAATAGGATAAAGGAATGTTGATATCTGTAAAAACATCTCGGTCAGGACGCCATTTGATCTGCGTTCCAGTAGGATGATTTTGGGCAGTTTCTTTTGAAAGTCCGCCGATGTTTTCGCCTTTTTCAAAATGAAGGCTGTAGCAAGTATTATCACGATAAACAATTGCATCCATATATTCTGAGGCGTATTGGGTTGCACAAGTTCCAAGCCCGTTTAGACCTAAGCTAAACTCATAGTTTTCGCCAGTGTTGTTTTGATATTTTCCGCCGGCATATAGTTCGCAGAAAACCAATTCCCAGTTAAAGCGATTTTCGTTGCTATTATAATCCACGGGTACACCGCGTCCATAATCTTTGACCATAATAGAATGATCTATATAACGAACGATTTCGATTTTTTTTCCAAAGCCTTCTCTTGCTTCGTCAATTGAATTAGATAGGATTTCAAAAACTGCGTGTTCACACCCATCTAGCCCATCCGAGCCAAAAATAACACCTGGGCGAAGTCGCACACGATCTGCACCTTTTAAAGAGGTGATACTTTCATTTGTATAGTTTGAATTTTGTTTTGATTTCATAAAACACCTGCTTTTATTGTTATCTGAAGCGATATTATAGTTAAAAAGTAAAATATTCCAATATATATTACTTTACTGTAGTTTGGTTTGAGTGTCAAGAAGTGCAAAAAACCTCTTAAAGGCTTGAGAAGTATTATTATCAAAATACTTGATTTTTTATACAAAAGTTGATATAATCAATGGGCTATATAACACTAGAAAGAAATGGCGAATTTGAAGTTTGTTTGAAATTGAGGCAAAGGGTAGCATTTGCAAATGTTTCATTTGGAAAATAGTTTCTTTTAATGTGGATATGTAGTTTGAGTTATATGTGGAGACGTATCGAAGTGGTCATAACGAGAACGACTCGAAATCGTTTGACGGTTAACGCCGTCCGTGGGTTCGAATCCCACCGTCTCCGTAAGATTAAAGTGGTGTATGAGGCTTTTGCGA